>CAZAZN010000012.1:10565-29231 GCA_964489665.1 uncultured Thermofilaceae archaeon | reverse complement strand
CGCGAGGGATGCAGTAGCAAGGCGTGGGATGGTTCAGGAGTTCATACCTGGATGTGGTTTCGGCTACTTTGCGTTAGCCGTGCAGGGGAAGCCCTTACTAGAATTCATGCATAGGAGGATAGTGGAGGCGGGGCCTTTAGGAGGAGCGAGCCTTATGGCCGGTTATTTCGAAGATGTAGAGCTCCTAAAGCTAGGGAGGCGCATTGTAGGGGCTTTAAAGTGGGATGGGGTTATAATGGTCGAGTTTAGGCGAGATTATGAAACCGGCGATTACTACTTTATGGAAGCAAATCCTAAGTTTTGGGGGAGCCTGGATTTAGCGGTAGAGTGCTTGATAAATTTCCCCCTCGCGCTCGCGCGTGCCACAGCAGGCCTTGATCCCCGCTTAACGATAAAGCGCGTGAGAAGCCTTACATTCGCTTGGGTAGCGTATACAGCCTACAGGCACCTTTTTACAGAGCCTTACTTCCTACCTAGCTTCATAGCGCGAACGATAAGACGCAGGGCGCGAACCGATATCTGGCTCACGGACCCTGCAGTAACGCTTGCAGTCCTTCAACTCTCCTTCAGAAGGCGTTCGCCAGCTATCAGTAACCTCAGGTTCCCTCGCGGAGCGCTGCGCAGACTGGTTGAGTGGCTAAATAGCAGGAGGCCGGTCCTATCGCTTGACTTAGACGGGACGCTCGTTAGCCTTAGCGTTAACTGGAGGGAGGTGTACAGGGAAGCTGTTGGGAGGGGGCTTGTAAGGAAGGGCTGCGGTCTCCTAGCTTCCCTGTACAGGCTTAGATCCCAGGGGAGGAGGGATGAGGCAAGCGAGCTACACTCCTTACTAGAGGAGTACGAGATGTTGGCTGCACAGAGGGTCCACAGGGATAGGGCGCTTGTAGGCGCTTTAAAGAAGCTTAAAACGGCATCACCAGCGCTAAAGCTGTGTCTCGTTACGAAACAGTCGAGTAAAGTTGCTAGCACCGTGCTTAGGAGGCTCGGCATACATGGCTTTTTCGATAAGGTGATTACGAGGGAATTTTCGCTGCTTAGGGAAGAGCAGCTTCGAGCAGCACGAGAACTAGGTGCCGATGTGTTACACGTCGGAGATCAAGTAGTCGATGTTGTAGCCGCCGTTAGAGTTGGTGCATGTCCAGTCCTGATTACGGGCGACCTTAGATTAGCTCGCGGCGTGGCTTCATTAGGGGTGCTTTACACCTCCTCCGTGAAGTCGCTATTAGAGACGCTTTATCGTCTCGTAAGTCTAAGGACGAGGGAGGGTGGATAACGTGAGTACCGTAATTTGCTTAACGCACGATGTCGATAGCGTTCGCAGGCCACTAGCTCATGTACTATCGAGGAGGGCTAGGTTTCGGCTGCGAGATCTCCTTGCCCATGTGTTTGGTCTAACTAATCTATATGATAATTTTAAGTTAATAATGGAGGTCGAGGAGAGTTTAGGAGTGAGGAGTACGTGGTTTATTCCCTGCTTTTTATTTCCTATAGAAGATATCGAGGACTACGTTAGGGAACTCGTTAGGGGAGGATGGGAGGTAGGCTTACACGTGGTTGTGGAGCCAGTTCAAACTCGAGGGCTTCTAAGCATGCAAAAGGAGTTCTTTAAAGAGTACCTATCCTTAACGCCCGTAGGCGCTAGGATTCACGGGCTTAAAGCTACTCCTCAGATCATGGAGCACTTAACAGCTTTAGGATTTAGGTACGATTCTTCCCTGAGGTTCGAGGAATGTGGTAGGGAGAAACCGTTCCGCGTGACGCTTAAACTTTGGGAGCTACCTCTCCACCTTATGGATGCCGACATTTTTGGGAGGCTTAAGTTAGGCGAGAGAAGTGCGTGGAGGTATATTACGTGGAAACTTGACAAGCTAGCTAAGAGCGGCGTAGAGCCTATAGTCGTTCTCTTTCACCAAGAGTCGTTTAGAATGAGAGGTGGTAGGTTGTATGCTAGGCTATTAGAGTGGATTAAAGAGAGGGGGTGGAAGACCTACACATGCGCAAAATACCTTGAGGAACGATGCGGCTTAAAGCGTTTAGAGAGTCTTAGCTCTGTCCAGGAGAGGCGAGACGCCTAAAGGCTTAGTTAATTTACCTGTTTGTCGGGGTAGGGGCGGGTGACAGTAGTTGCTAATCGGCGTAGACTTGGGGACTGAGAGGGCTAAGGCGGCCGTGTTCGACGAGGAGACGGGCAGGTTCGTCGCTGAGGCTAGGAGGGAGTACCCGACGTTCTTCCCTAAGCCGGGCTGGGCTGAGCAGGAGGCTGAGGACTGGTGGCGAGCAGTAGCGTACGTCATAAGGGAGGTGATATCTAAGGCCCGCATAAACCCGGGGGAGGTGAGAGGAATCTCGATAAGCAGCCAGAGGGAGACGTTCGTCCTAGTCGACGGGGAAGGGCGTCCGCTTATTCGCGGCATAACCTGGATGGATAGAAGATCGCTTAAGCAGGCTGAGTGGATAAGGCGCGAGGTAGGCGTTAGGTCGATATACGAGAGGACGGGGATAGTCGTCGACCCCACGTTTACGGCTACTAAGCTCATGTGGCTTAAGGAGAACAGGCCCGAGGTCGTTAAGAAGGCTAGGTGGCTGCTCCAGCCCAAGGACTACATAGTCTACAGGCTGACGGGCAGGGTCGTCACCGACTACTCGGCTGCCTCTAGGACCATGCTCCTAGACGTTAAGAGGCTCGATTGGTCAGATAGCGTTCTCGAGGACTTAGGGCTTAGCGACCTAAGCCACGTCCTGCCGGAGCTCCACTACTCCGATGAGGTTATCGGAGAGATTACGGAGGAGGCGGCTAAGGCGACTGGGCTACTGCCTGGTACGCCGGTTACAGCGGGCGGTGGTGATAGGAGCTGTGAGGTGCTAGGAGCTGGAGTTCTAGGGCCTAATAAGGTAGAGGAGTCGACCGGCTCCGGCTCGATGACTGCTTCAACCCTCTACGAGCCTAGGCTAGACCCGGAGATGAGGGCTATCGTGATAGCTCACGTCATTAGGGGTAGGTGGAGCGTTGAGGCCGGGATAGCTACTGCCGGCGCCATACTTAGGTGGTTTAGGGATAACTTCGCTAGGAAGACTAAGGAGGAGGCTGAGGCTAAGGGGGTTAGCGCCTACGATGTCTTAGCCGATGAGGCTGCGAAGATTCCGCCAGGCTCCGAGGGCCTAATAGCCCTCCCGTTCTTCGCTGGCGCTAGGACGCCTAGGTGGAACCCCACGGCTAAGGGCGCCCTCCTAGGGCTGACGACCTACCACACTAGAGCGCACGTGTTCAGGGCCTTCATGGAGTGCGTAGCTTACGAGATTAGGAAGATCCTCGAAGTGCTAGAGGAGCTTGGCGTCAAGAGCGAAGAGCTAAGGCTGCTCGGGGGAGGCGCTAAGCCTACGTGGGCGAGGATCAAGGCGGAGGTCACGGGCAAGAGGGTGTTGTTACTTGAGGTTTCTGATGCCGCGTTAACGGGCAACGCGATACTGGCAGGTGTCGGGACGGGCATCTTCAGGAGCTACGAAGAGGGGGTCGAGAGGTTAGTAAAGGTTAAGCAGGTGATAGAGCCCGATCCGAGGAACGTAGAGGTCTATAACAGGTACTACGCAGTCTACGAGCGCCTAGTCGCAGCACTAGACCCGTTCTGGAAGGAGTTCGTAGAGCTGGCACGGCTAAGCGCTAGCTCGGCTTAAGCTATATCGCTTTATAGCGGCTATATAGCGCTTGGTAGCGGCAAGGAGAGGGGGAGAAAGCCTATTAAAGCGGTGTGCTGAATCTTTATCTGTCGTAGGGTGATCCGATGGTTGAGGTAAGGCTAGTAGACCTATGCAAGTACTTCGGTAAGGTTAAAGCAGTCGATCACCTTAATCTAGACATAAAGGACGGCGAGTTTGTCGCCCTGCTCGGGCCTTCTGGATGTGGTAAGACTACTACTCTCCTCATGATAGCCGGGATCTACAAGCCCACAAAGGGCTACATCTACTTCGGCGACCAGATAGTTAATGACCTGCCGCCTAGGGACAGGAACGTCGGCATGGTATTCCAGAGCTACGCTCTCTACCCGCACATGACGGTGTACGATAACATAGCGTTCCCACTAAAGCTGAAGAAGACGCCCAAGCAGGAGATAGATAAGAAGGTTAGAGAGGTAGCTAAGCTCCTTAACATCGAGGAGCTGCTCGATAGGAAGCCTAGCCAGCTCAGCGGAGGCCAGCAGCAGAGGGTTGCTCTCGCGCGCGCCCTAGTCAAGGAGCCACAGCTCTTCCTCATGGACGAGCCACTTAGCAACCTAGACGCTAAGCTAAGGATTACAATGAGAGCCGAGCTTAAGAGAATGCAGAGAGAGCTCGGCATCACCACCATCTACGTAACTCACGACCAGGTCGAGGCCATGACGATGGCCGACCGCATCGCGGTCCTAAACGAGGGCAGGCTACAGCAGTACGGCACGCCGGACGAGCTATACTTTAAGCCTGCCAACGTCTTCGTGGCGGGCTTCATAGGCAGCCCGCCGATGAACTTCTTCGATGGCAGCCTCATCGAGAGAGATGATAAGTTAATCGTCGACCTAGGTCCCCTCCAGATAGACCTACCGAAGGATATCAGCGACGCCCTAAAGACGGCTGGAGCTAAGGGCGAGATAATCTTCGGCATAAGGCCCGAGGACATAACGGTAGCTGAGGGCGAGTACGAGGGCGAGGTCTACGTCGTCGAGCCGCTAGGCAAGGACTATATCGTGCACATCAAGGTGGGCGAGCTGATCGTAAGGGCGATAGCCCCCTACGGGGTTAAGCTAAAGGAGGGCGAGTCGATAAAGTTCAGGTTCGACCTATCAAAGGCGCACTTCTTCGACGCTAAGACCGAGAAAGCCTACCTGTAAGGCGCTAGCCCCGTTAAAGGCGGCGCCCAGCTCTAGCTTAGCCTCCGGCTTTCTTTAAGCATTCTCTCGTAGTCCTCACGCCTTACGCTAACGATCTTCCCGCAGTGTGAGCACCTGTACTTAACCTCCCTTTCCGACATCTCAACTATCTCCCTTAAGGGGCGGCCGCAGTAGCACACGAACCCCCTTAACCTAGCCGGGTTTCCCATCACTAGCCCGTGATCCGGCACGTCTCGCGTTACGACAGCGCCAGCGGCTACCATAGCGTACTTGCCTATCGTAACGCCGCACACTATGGTCGCGTTCGCGCCTATCGACGCCCCCTCCTTAACCAGCGTGGGAACCACTTTCCAGTCCGTGCTAAAGGCCCTAGGGTAAAGGTCATTGGTGAACACCGCGTACGGGCCTACGAACACCTTATCCTCCAGCGTAACGCCCCTATACACTGAGACGCCGTTCTGGATTTTCACCTCATCGCCTATCACGACGTCCCTATCTATGTAAACGTCCTTACCTATGTTGCAGTTACGCCCTATCCTAGCGCCGCTCCTAACGTGGGCGAAGTGCCAGATCCTAGTTCCCTCGCCTATGACGGCGCCCTCCTCTATTATGGCGGTCGGGTGAGCGTAGAACTTCTTCTCAGCCACCCACCTCACCCACCAGGTTCCTAACCGTTTTCCAGCTCTTCCTCACGATAGGCGGTAATTCACCTTTCTCCTCAACCCACCTGCGCAGGAACTCCCTAGTCCTAGGGTCAGAGGGGTACCCGGAGCCGAAGTCCCCGTAGCTAGCCTTTAACTCCTCCACTAGCCTATCCCTGACGACCTTCGCGACTATCGAAGCCGCCGCGACTACCGGGTACTTATTCTCGGCGTGTGAATCGGCTATAAGGGTAGCCTCGTAGCTGAGTAAGGAGAGGATCTTAGCCGCGTATCTTTCAGGTATGGGGTCGGGCGAATCAACGTACACCACACTCGGCCTAGGCCTTACCTCCTCGAGGAGCTCTGCGGCTACCCTAGCTTCTAAGTCGTTTAAATTAGCCGCCGTGATCCCTAGCACGGCGGCGTCTATCTCCTCGGGCTCAACTACTCGGATAAGCACGACCTCCGATACGGCTTCTATTAAGCCTACTCGCTTAGCCCTAGCCCTCGGGGTGAGGGCCTTAGAGTCCCTCACCCCTATCGCCTTAAGCGCATTGAGCTTCTCGCGCCTAATGACTACACACGCCATAACCATGGGACCTATAACAGGCCCCCGCCCAGCTTCGTCTACTCCACCTATGAGCACGGCTGAAGGAGGTGAGCAAGGTATATATGGTAGCAGCCTTTCAAAGTGAAGTAAACATGGGCGATGTACCTATTAAAATTAAGGGAGCTGGCAGGGAGATGAGCTTAGATAACGTTGACATACAAATCATAGACTACCTTCAAATTGAAGGACGAGCTAGCCTATCTGAGATCGGAAAGGCTGTAGGCTTATCGCATACCAGCGTGAGGGAGAGGCTTAAGAAGCTAGTCGATAGCGGCTTACTTAAGGTGCAGGCTAATCTGAATGTAAAGGCGCTCGGCCTAGCTGTGGCAGTAGTACTGGCAGAATTCGAAGATCACGTAAAGGTCAAGAAGGCGTGTAAAGAGCTCTCGAGGTGTCCGAGAGTCCTAATGCTGGGTAGGGTATCCGGCGAGTACAACGTTTTCATGATCCTGCTAGGCAAGGACCTAACGGTCTTCACTGACTTCATCGAGAACGTCTTAAGGAGGAGGTATGGCGTCAGAAAGCTTAACGTGGCCTTCGGGGTCCTCGAGACCCCATCCCACCTACCCTTAGCTCCCTTTAGCTCCTTAACCTGTCTCCTAGAGGAGTGTGGCGAGAGGTGCGACCTATGGAGCTCCTGAGGATCGAGGACTTACGCGTAAGGGCTGAGGGTAGGCTCGTGCTTAAAGGCGTAGACCTTAGAGTAGGCGAGGGAGAGCTACACGTATTGCTAGGCCCTAACGGTGCGGGTAAATCGACGCTCCTTAGGGTCATCATGGGCTACCCACACTACGAGGTAGTAGGAGGGAAGGTGCTGTTCAGGGGGAGGGACCTCTTAAAGTACAAGATGTGGGAGAGGGCTAGGATGGGGATCGCTCTCGCCCACCAGTACCCGCCGCCGGTTAGCGTTAGGCTTAGCTACTTAGTCGAGGTCATGGCGAGGAGGTTTAAGTCGGGGGGCGAGGTACTCGACGACCTAATTCCGAGGCAGCTGCTTAACAGGCTCCTACACCACGGGTTTAGTGGCGGAGAGAGCAAGAGAGTGGAGCTAGCCCTTACGATACTTCAGAGGCCTGCGCTAGCCCTCCTAGACGAGCCCGATAGCGGAGTGGATGTGGATGCTGTAAAAGTCGTCGCTAAGGCGATTAACAGGCTCCTAGACGAGGGTGCTTCGGTCCTGCTAGTTACTCACACCGGCTTTGTAGCTAAATATCTAAAACGCGTAGATAAAGCTTACATAATGTTAGATGGAAGGATAAAATTAACGGGAGACTTTGACCAGCTTTTCGAGCTGGTCATGAGGAGAGGTTACGAGGGGCTGTTAAGAGGCGAGTAGTATGGGCGGGGACATGGAGAAGAGCGTTAAGAAGAGGATGGCTGAGTTAGGGGTTGGTAAGGGAGGTGGAGTCTACCTTCAGGTTGACGAGAACGTCATACGCAGGGCGGTGATTAGGGCGCTCGAGGAGAAGGGGGTTATCTTGCTTGACCTCGAGGAAGCATTAGACGAGCTACCTGAGGCTAAGAGGGCGTACTGGAGCGCCTTTAAGGGAAGGTTAGATGGAGCCCTTAAGCGCGCTAAAGAGCTTGAGGAGCATGGAGTCGTGCTGTACGTGCCGCGAGAGGTTAAGGTCGATCTACCAGTCCAGGCGTGTTTCTTGATATCTAAGAGGGGGTTTGAGCAGGTAGTCCATAACCTGATAATAGTCGGCGACGAGGCGGAGCTTACGATAAACACTGCGTGCGCGGCTATAGCGGGCGAGACTCTGCACCTAGGCGTTACCGAGATGTTCGTGGGTAGGAGAGCTAAGCTGTCTTACGTTATGGTGCACGGGTGGGTTAGCACGTCTCGCGTGAACCCGAGGACCGCCGCTATCGTCGAGGAAGGCGGCTCCTTAACCATGTTCTACGCTAACCTAAAGCCCGTAGCTGTAATCGAAGCCTCTACGACCATTAGGCTTAGGAGCGGTGCCGACGCGTCCCTTTCCTCGGTGCTTGTGGGCAAGGGCGCTAGTCGGATAAGGGTAGGTGGAAGGATAGTGCTCGAGGAGAGCGGGGCTAGGGGAGAGCTGGTGTCTAGGGCGATAGCTAGCGGTAGTTCAAGGATAGAGCTCCCTACAGCGCTTATAGCTACCGCTCCGAAGGTCAAGGGGCACATAGAGTGTAGGGGGCTGCAGCTATCTAGGGAGTCTAAGATAGTTTCGATACCCCTGCTTAGATCGCTAGTAGGGGACGTGGAGCTAACGCATGAGGCCTCCATAGGGAGGCTATCCGAGGAGGAGCTACTCTACCTCCAGTCTAGGGGCTTTAGCGAAGACGAGGCGCTTTCACTGCTGATTAGGGGTTTCGCCGAGGTTGGGGTTGATAAGCTTCCAGAAGCCCTCAAGCCGCAGGTAAGGGTAGTTCTAGACGCCATAGCCCGCTATGCTCACGGCTAGCGCCTAGCCTTATGCACCCTTGTCTCGCCTGCCTCGATTATATGTACGACCTCGTAGCCGAGCTTCACTAGCTCATCCGAGATGAAACGCCTATGACACCTAAACCATAACCTCTCTCTACACATTATTGTGGGCCGCTCGTGAGAGTCAACTATCTCGAGTAAGCGCCTAAGCCCCTTAGCGAAGCCCTCAGTCGCCATATAATTCTCATAGCCCCCCGGCCTAAACCCGCCGAGGAGGTCGCCGAGCCAGTAGTACTTCACGCCTGCTTTCCTAAGCGCTTCCTCCAAGTGCTTCCGTTTGAAATGAGGCACCTTACGTGATGTTGGAAACCTCCTAACGTCTATAACCGCATCTATCCCGTAGAGCCTTAAGAGCCTGAGAAACTGGTCGAGGGGCCTGTTTGAGTGGCCTATCGTGTATACTCTCTTAGCCAAGCCCGAGGCCCGTCTTACTTAGCGCCGACGAGCTTCTTACAGATTTCCACGGCCTTAACCGCGTCTTCGCCGTATGCGTCAGCGCCTATCTCTCGGGCGAAGTCCTCGCTAACGGCCGCGCCGCCGATTATCACTTTAACCTTATCGCGTAGTCCCTCGCGTTTCAACGCCTCGATCACGTTCTTCATCTCGAGCATTGTAGTAGTTAGGAGCGCCGACATCCCAACTATGTCAGCGTTGTAGCGCTTAACGGCTTCGACGAACTTCTCGGGGGAGACGTCAACCCCAAGGTCTATGACCTCAAAGCCTGCGGCCCTCAGCATCGTGGCGACGATGTTCTTCCCAATGTCGTGTAGGTCGCCCTTAACGGTGCCGATGACGACGGTTCCTAGCTTCTTGACCGTCCCTCTTCCCTTCTCTATCTCGGGGACTAGGATCTCGTCCATCACCTCCTTAAACAGGTCGCCCGCGACTACTAGCTCGGCTAAGAAGAACTCTCCTTTCTCGAACTTCTGTCCAGCGATCTCCATCGCGGGCCTAAGCGCGCCCTCGATAACCTCGTTAGGCGTGCACCCCTCCTCTAGCGCCTTCCTAACTAGGCTCTTAACGCCGTCAAAGTCGAACTCGAGGAACTTCCTCTTTATCTCCTCAAACAGCTCCTTCTTGTCCATGGATATCCCATAATCCGCGCTGAGTAAGAGCAATAAGCGTTACCCGGCTAGCCTACCTTCACCTGGACCTTAATCAAGCCCCTCTTGTTTAGCTTGTAGATCTCCTCTAGTGCCTCTACGACGCTTACCCCGGCAGCTCTAGCGGCGCTCTCAGCTACATAGCATAAGCTTAGCCCCTTACTAGCGCTCGCTCTCGCAAGCCTAGCAAGCTCCTCCATGATCTTACGCTCCTCCTCGCTTACTGACCCCTCGATTACCGCTGCTAACCTGCCCTTTAGTTCTAAGACTTCCCGTTTAACCTCGCCGAACTTTACGGGCTTTGGATCTCTCCTAGCGTCCTCAAGCTCCGCCAGTATCCTCCTAAGCCTATCCATGATCGCCCTCACTTCGCTTCCCCTCTCGATGTCAAGCGCTGCTATCTCAGCCCGCTTAGCGATCTTAAGCGCGGACTCCACGAGGCAGAGTAGCTCATCTACCCGCCTCTCGTACACCCGCTTACACAGCTTAACCTGCCTCGCCATCTCCCGCACCAGCGCGTTGCAGTCGGCTAAGCTCCTCGCTGGATCCTCTAGGGGCACGCTCTCGAGGATTTTAGTAGCCCTACTAGCCAGCTTAAGTCCCTCAGACTTAAGGTATGGATTAGCTTCGCCGACGAGTTCGCACCACTTTTTAAGCTTCTCCGATAGCTCCTCCAGCCTCCCCAGCGCCTGCTCCAGCTTCTCTAGGGCGGCTGCGCACCTAACTAGCCTCTCTGAGTACTCCTCGAGGACCTTGCTGTACTCCTCAAGCGTGCGGGAGGTAGTGTAGAGCTCTTTCTCGGAGGGAGGCTGAGGCGGCGAGAACGCCTTAGCAATGTTCTCCACTAGCTCGCTTAGCCTTGGGTTGCTAGAGTACCTTTCCTTGAGGAGCTCCATAAGCCCCTTAATTCTCCTCCTCAGCTCGAGGGCCCTCCTCGAGACCTCTGCGAGCTTCTCTAGCTGATCCCCCTTCTCAACTACCTCTAGCCTTAGGCTCATGGCCCCCCTAAGGGTAAGCTTCGAAGGCGCTTTTTCCGCTAACGATTAAAAAAGCCGTAAGGCGGCGGACTCGTTTTTATCCCGGCTTAGGCCGCATTAAGGGGGGTTCATGTACCGCGTAGCAATCGTTAACTCCAAGAGCTTCGGCGTTAGGTTCCCCGAGCACATCGAGAGGCTTAAGGCGCTTGCAGAGGTTGAGAGGATTGAGGTACCACGCGACATTAGCGGCCGCGAGCTCGCTGAGAAGCTTAGAGGATTCCAGTTCGTCGTCGCCAGCGTGACTCCCTTCTACAGCAGAGAGTTCTTCGAGGAGAATAAGGACGTCCTCCTAATAGCTAGACATGGGATAGGCGTCGATAACGTCGACTTAGCTGCCGCGACCGAGAGCGGGGTTCTCATCACTAGGGTTCCGGGTTATAGGGAGAGGGAGGCCGTTGCCGAGCTGACGGTAGCGCTCACGCTAGCGGCCGTTAGGAAGGTCTGCCAGGCGTGTAAGGCTGTAAGGGAGGGTAGATGGAGGGATAGGGGCAGCTTCGTAGGCTTTGAGCTACGCGGAAGGACCGTGGGCATCATAGGGCTTGGCAACATCGGGAGCAGAGTAGCCGAGATATTCTCTAAGGGCTTCGGCGCTAAGGTCATCGCGTACGACCCCTACGTTAGCGATGAGTGGGCGAGGAGGTACTGCGCCGAGCCCGTAGACCTAGATACTCTACTGAGGGAGAGCGACATCATAACGCTGCACGCGCCATTAACGCCTGAGACGCGCCACATGATAGGGAGGAGGGAGCTTGAGGAAGTGAAGGAAGGAGTCGTAATAATCAACACGGCGAGGGGCGAGCTAATAGACACTAGCGCTCTGGTCGAGGCGCTTAAGGCTGGCAAGGTGGGGGCAGTTGCTCTCGACGTGGTAGAGAACGAGCCGATAGGGGCTGACCATCCCCTCCTAAAGTTCGATAACGTGATCGTAACGCCCCACATAGGATCGTACACGCTCGAGGGGCTTAAGGCTATGGGAGACAGCGTCATCGAAGCGATCTTAGCCGTAATCGAGGGGAGGGTTCCCGAGGGACTCATCAATCCTGAGGTACTTGAGAGGGGCACGCGGGCTAAGGTGAAGCGCGGGGAATGAGGATCATAGCCGTAGACGTAGGGACGAGTAACGTTAAGGCGGGGTTATTCGAGGAGGGTGCTGCCCCGCGAGCCAGCGTATCGATTAGCCTGAGCTTGAAAAGGGGGTCCTCCTGGCGCCGCCACCTTGGACCTTAAGGCAATCCTCAGGAAGGTTAAGCTAGCTATAGCGAGCGTTGTGACGCGTATTGGGATTAGGGAGGTCGACGCAATAGCGCTATGCTCGCAAATGCACGGTCTAGCGTTGCTAGATGAGAGAATGGAGCCCATAACGCCGCTGTATACGTACTTGGATATCAGGGCCTATCGTTGGGCAGAGCTCCTCGAGTCCGAGTACGGCCCAGAGTTGTACAGGGAGACGGGATGCCCTCCGCTGTTCATATACCCGCTTGCAAAGTTCCTCTGGCTGAAGGAGCGGGGGCTGTTGAGCGAGGCGCGCTACATCGCTACTTCCGCCAAGGACTACGTCATCTACGGGTTAACGGGTAGGTTCGTAGCTGAACCTTCAACGGCATCCGGATCATAGCTCCTTAGACTTGACGGGAGAGGGTGGTGCGAGCTATCGTTAAGTGTGGCCGGAGTGGGGGAGGAGGCGCTACCTGAGCTCGTCAACTCGAAGGAGGCCCTAGAGCTCAGGGAGGGGGTTGCCAGGGAGGTCGGGCTGAAGCGCCGAACGCGCGTTATAGTGGGAATCTCGGACGCCGCGGCGCATAGCTTAGGCCTAGGTGCGCTCGCTCCCAGTACAGTGGCCGTCAACTTAGGTACGAGCGGAGCCGTTAGAGCGTGTACATCCACGCCAATCTTAGACAAGGAGGGCATGGGGCTCTTCTGCTACATCAGTGGCTACGGCACCTGGCTTGTGGGCGACGCCATAAATAACGCCATGGTAGCCGTCAACTGGCTAATCGGAGAATTCCTTAAGGGTTACAAGCGGTCTCCTAAGGAGCGCGCGTTGACGCCGGTCTCTACGTTTCCTGTGCTCACGGCAGAGGCTGCCAAATCCCCCAGAATCCCTAGACGAGGAGGTTAGGAACGTCCGGCCGATGCCGGGAGGTCTTATATTCCTCCCCTTTCTAACCGGCGAGCGCTTTCCCATTAGGGATCACTACGTGCGCGGCGCCTTATACGGCCTATCATTATCGACTAAGCCGGTAGAGGTCGTGAGGGCGTTGCTCGAAGGCGTGGCATTTTCGCTAAGGTGGATCCTCGACGTGATGATTCGCTGCGGCGTTAGGGCTAAGGAGGCTAGGGTATCGGGTGGGGGAGCTAGCCTTAGATCGTGGCGCGAGATACTAGCTGATGTACTCGGTTTAAGAGTGGCTTACCCCGGAACTATCGGGGCTTCCCTAGTAGGGACGGCCATCTTCGCGAAGCTGGCACTAGGTCGATACTCCAACGTCCAGGAGGCGGTTGAGAGCGAGCTAAGAGGAGTCGAGTTCGAGGTCGTAGCTCCCGAGCTGCGCAGGCGGGAGGTCTACGAGAAGGGTTACGAGCTATTTAAGGAGCTATACGAGGCTATCCGGCCTTACGCGCGTAGGCACCACGAGATGTTAGGGAGCTAGCTTGAGGTTCGTCCTCCTAAGCGAGCAGGAGTACTGGGCGCTCGCTAGGCGGCGTGACACCTTCCTATCGCAGTTCAGGAGCTTAAGGGAGTATGAAGCCTGGAAGGAGGGCTTAGCCTCTCTCAAGGTGTTCTGGACGGGCGAGGGCAGGGTGGCGCTAGTCGGCGTTAAGGATGAGGGTGAGCTCCAGCTAGCTGCAAGGCTGCTAGTGGTCCCCTTCTACGAGAGGCGTAGGTGGGGCGTTAAAGGGGCTAAGCTTCGGGGGGGAAGTCCAGGACGTATACTATAACGCTAAGCTTGAGCCCGAGGCGTTAGGGGAGCTACTTAAAGCCTGTAAGGGGTTTTTAGCTGAGCGAGGGCTGGCGTATCTCGGCGTATCGGATTGGCATGAGTACGTGTGGAGCGCGCTAAGGGAGCTAGGGCTAGGCGTATATGCTAGGTCGGTCATAATGTACTGGGATACTAGACGGGAGGTGCCGCTCGAGGGTAACCCTCGCGTGGTCATTAGGCGCGCCTCGAGGAAGGACCTCCCTGCTCTGAGGGAAATCCAACGTAATAGCTGGGGCTTCTTCATCCCGCCCGACTTCTCACGCCAAGAGGTCCTCGTAGCCCTCTATGAGGGTAAGCCTGCTGGTAGTGTCTACGTTAACAAATTTACCGGAAACCTCGACTTCGGCGTACACGTTAAGAAGGAATACCAGCGCTTGCGGATAGGCACGGCGCTTGTTAAAGCGGCGCTCGAGGTGTGCAGATCATTAGGCTTTAAACAAATGTTCGTTGTGAGAGTGTTTAGGGCGCTGACTAAGGTTAACCCGGCGGATAAGGTGGCGTTAAGCTTCTACAGGGCTTGCGGAGCGAGGGTATTGAGGGAGTACCGCGGGTTTAGGGAGAAGAGGAGGGCTAAGGAGTTAGACGTGCCGGATCTAGAGGAGTTCTTCGAGACGTAACAGCTTATCTTTAGCTATGTGCTCTACGTGAGCGTGAGGGCTTTAGTCATCGAAGCGCCCTACAGGTGTCGCGTAGCCGATGTTAGTGAGCCAGCTCCAGGGCCCGGAGAGGTGGTAATCAAAGTTCGCGCTTGCGGGGTCTGTGGCAGCGACCTCCACAAGTACCGGGGTGAGATACCGGTAGAGTACCCGGTCATACCAGGGCACGAGATCTCCGGCGTCGTGGTCCGAGTGGGAGAGGGGGTCGAGGAGCTTAGGGAGGGGGACTGGGTGGCGGTAGATCCCAACATCGCCTGCCACAGCTGCAGTTACTGTCGAGAAGGCCTCGTTCACTTCTGCGAGAAGTGGCGCGCTATAGGCGTGCACCTCCCGGGAGGCTATGCCGAGTACGTTAAGGCGCCCGCTTCAAACGTCTATAAGCTACCAAGCGGCCTTGACTTCGAGGCGGCGGCGTTTGCCGAGCCCCTAGCCTGCTGCCTGCACGGCCACGACATCTTAGGCATCAAGCAGGGAGGCGAAGTCGCCGTGTTCGGGCTTGGCCCGATAGGGCTACTCCACGTACAGCTAGCTAAGCTCTCAGGCTCCTCCCTAGTCGTAGGCGTTGATCTCGTCGAGAAGAAGCTGAGGCTCGCGGAAAGGCTCGGCGCAGACGTAGTCGTTAACGCCGCTGAGGAGGACTCTGTTCGAGCCGTTCTAGAGGTCACTCGCGGTAGGGGCGTGGGCTACGTCATCGAGGCTACAGGCGTGCCTAAAGTAGTCGAGCAGTGCCTAAGGGTGCTAGCGCCTAAGGGGAGGTTGTTGGTATTCGGGGTCTGTCCTCAGGGAGCTAAGATCGAGCTAGAGCCTTTCCTTGTATTTAGGAAGGAGCTAACGATCCTTGGCTCCTTCATTAACCCTCATACGACGAGCAGGGCACTCCGGCTCCTAGCCTCAGGGAGGGTGAGGGTTAAGGAGCTAATATCTCATAAGCTTAGGCTAGGGGACGTCGAGGACTTCTTTAAAAGGATGATCGCGCACGATCCGGAAGTAGTAAAGGGCGTCGTAGTGCCAAGAAGCTAGCCCATGCCCGCTAGATGTAGGATCTGCGGAGGAGAGGCTAAGATCTACCTAAGGTATGCTAACCTACCGGTCTGCGAAGAACACTTCTTCCACTTCTTCGAACGCAGAGTTGAGCGGACGCTACGCCGCTACGGCATGGTTAAGCGGGGAGAGCGCGTAGCCGTCGCGGTATCAGGAGGCAAGGACAGCGTAGTGCTCCTACACGTCCTATCCTCGCTCGCTAGTAGGCTAGGTTTTGAGGTAATTGCCATTCACGTAGACCTAGGTATTGGTGAATACTCTAGGAAGGCGCTGGAGGTGAGCTTGGAGAACTGTAAGAGCTTAGGCGTGGAGTGCAGGGTGGTCAAGCTAGAGGAGTATGGTTTCACCATAGGATCGCTGCCGAGGCTGCGCAGGAGTAGGTGTTCGGTATGCGGGGTCGCTAAGAGATACCTGCTCAACAGGGCAGCTAAGGAGGTGGGCGCGGATAGGCTAGCCACTGGGCACACGTTAGACGATTTCGTCGTCGAGGTACTACAGGCGTTCATGAGGGGCGACGTCGAAACCCTCGCAAGGCTTAAGCCCGCCCTCCCCGCTAGGGAGGGGCTCGTATCTAGGATTAAGCCGCTTATCGAAACCCCGGAGGACGACATAGTAACCTATGCGAAGCTTAGGGACTTGAGGTACCTATCTGAGAAGTGCCCGTTCTCCCGCGGAGCCGTAAGCCTAGAGATTAAGGAGATGGTTAGGCGCCTAGAGGCTAACCACCCCGGCACCATGCACCAGCTCCTAAGGACTTTCCTCACGCGCGTGCAGCCGCGTCTCGCCGAGGGGTTAAAGGAGGTGGAGCTAAAGAGCTGTAAGATCTGCGGCGAACCAACGTCTAGGGACGTTTGCCAGTTCTGCCGCCTGCGGGCGATGGTGTGTGGAGCGCAAAGTAAGGGTTAAGGTTGAGCTACCGTCAGGCCGCCTATTAGAGCTAAGCCTGCCCATGAGGACGACTGTTGAGCAGCTCATAGAGGGACTGGGGCTGAACCCGGAGGAGTTCCTAGCACTGGTCAACGGGGAGCTGGCTCCTGGCGACGAAGAGCTTAGGGATGGTTGTGTGGTTAAGCTCGTCCCCGTTATAGCTTGGCCTTGGGACGTGCCCTGAGGTTAAGGCTTTTTGGCGGGGGAGGGAGAGTTATACGGTGTTTTGGCTTGAAGAGGCCGTACTGTGAGGTATTCGTGAAGTACGTCCTGCCAGCGTTAAGGGCCCTCATAGCGGAGCTGCTAATGGAGAGGTACTCGCTCACGCAAGCAGAGGCCGCGAAGCTCCTCGGCGTTACCCAGCCAGCAGTTAGCAACTACCTGCGCAAGGTTAGGGGGACTAAACTCTACAGCCTCTTTAAGAAGTCGCCTAAGGTCACCGAGTTCGCCGAGACGGTGGCTAAGATCCTCATCTCCGGGAGAGACTTCGAGGACTGGTGTAAGGGTTGCGAGCTCGTGAGGTGCGACGAGAAGATAATGAAGGAGCTCTCTAACATGCTAAGCTTAGAGCTCGACAGGCTCATCATACCGCCCTGCGCGCCGGATAGCCGGATACATATATCGGTGAACGACTAAGCTATACCCGACATGTCGGAAGCTAGCGTAAGGGAAGCCCTCTTCTACGAGCGGTTAGAGGGCAATAGGGTTAGGTGCAGGCTGTGCCCAAACAACTGCCTCTTAGCCGATGGGCAGAGAGGGGTTTGCCTAGCTCGAGAGAATAGAGGAGGTAAGCTATACACCTTAGTCTACGGCTTAGTTACTGCGCTAGCTATAGACCCCATAGAGAAGAAGCCCCTATTCCACTTCTACCCTGGAGCCCCGATACTAAGCATCAGTACGGCTGGCTGCAACTTTAAGTGTCCGTGGTGCCAGAACTGGCACATATCTCAGAGGAGACCTGAGGACGTATTCTCCGACTACATGGAGCCGGAGCAGGTAGTTGAGCTAATGAAGCGCTATGGCGTACCTTTCCTAGCCTTCACGTATAACGAGCCGGTAATATGGTTCGAGTACGTCCTCGAGACCGCTAAGTTAGCTAGGAAGGAGGGCTTTAAGTCCGTCCTAGTAACTAACGGGTACATAAACATCGAGCCCCTCAGGGAGCTAGGACCCTACATCGACGCGGCGAACGTGGACATAAAGGCGTTTAAGCCCGAAACTTACCTCAAGTACCCTAAGGGTAAGATGGAAGGGGTTTTAGAGGCAGTAAAGGAGATGAAGAGGCTCGGGTGGCACATCGAGACTACCTACCTAGTGGTACCGGGAGTTAACGACGACGTAGAGGAGTTCCGAAGCTTTGTAAAGTGGCAAATTGAGAACTTAGGGCCAGAGACGCCTCTTCACATAAGCAGGTTCTTCCCCAACTACAGGTTCCTAGATAGGGGACCTACGCCCCTAGAGACGCTAGAAAAGCTATGGAGGGTAGCTAAGGAGGAGGGCCTATACTACGTCTATACGGGAAACATACCGGGGCATAAAGGCGAGCACACCTACTGCCCTAGCTGCGGTAAGCTAGTTATAGGCCGCTACGGCTTCGAGGTGTACGAGTACAATTTAACGGATGATAATCGGTGCAAGTTCTGTGGAGCACAAGTCCACATAGTTGGTAGGCGGTGGAGGGTTAGGAGTACTAGCTACCACTACTTCTTCTAGCGCGGTAAGCTAGAGCCTTAAACGCCTCTGTAGTCATCCAGTACCTCCTACTGGACCCGCTCGCTACCTGCTCGGCGAACTTCTCAGCCCACTTCCAATCCCGCTCGTACACGTGGTAGCTATCAGCTACGTGCATGTAGTAGCCGACCGGCACTCCTAGCTCCTCCGCCACCTTCCTCTGGAGCTCCGTGAACGCGTACATGTTCATGAAAGCCGCCTTAAGAGCGTCGTTGCTCCTCATATGCGCGTGCATTACGAGCTTCCCCTCAACGACCCTAAACCACACCCTCTGAAGGCAGGGAGGGCTATCTGTCTTACAATCCTTCCAGGGCTGCCAGGTTATCGCCTGGGCTCTCCGCGAGAACGGGGCTTCCTTTAGCTTCTCGACGACATAGCTTATCTGGTCGTAAACGCGGCTATCCACCTTGTAGGCGAAGAGCCTCTCGTGATAGGTGTAGTGCCAGTCCTTGCCTATCCTCCAGTCGTTAACGCCGGACAGGACCTCCTCGACGTACTCAAAGAGGCCGCTAAGCCTACCCGCCACAACCCCCTTAAGATGTATGCGCGGCTCAGATAGCGGCTTCTCTACCACGATGATGGCTGGCAGGTCCTTGCTCTTCTCGCCGTATTCGGTCTCTAC
>CAZAZN010000012.1:0-10465 GCA_964489665.1 uncultured Thermofilaceae archaeon | reverse complement strand
GAGTAGTCTCCCTGCTAGCCTCTCGCCCGTTAACCGCTAAAATCGCTCCACCGCCGCCCACCAGCCTAACCGACCTAGCCGTTACGGCGCTCGTGAAGAGCAGCCTTACCGAATCTCCTGGCCACGCATCCCTTCCAAGCACCACGTAGCCGTAAAGCAAGTCCCTAACCCTCCGCCTCGCCCCCTTAAGGGTTAACGTGCTACTGATGTGAGCGCAGGCCGCCGAGATCTTCCATTTCCCTAAAGCACTAGCTACTAGCGAGCTTAGCAGCTCGTCGAGGAACGATCGCGTTATGACGGTCCTCCAGGGCTTTTCCTCGTGTACAGCAACGTCACCTACGTGCACGGGGACCGACAGCGCCTCATCCCAGAGGTTAAGGGCGCGGGAGAGTCTCGCCCATGACGATTGCGAGCTCTCAGCGCTTAGGGCTTCGAGAGCATCTAGGCCAGCCCTTCCGTAGGCCTTAAGCTTCTCCGCGTAGGGTTTAATGTCCCTCCAGAGGTCCCTCGGGAGATGGCTTAGCCTCTCAGCGGCGGAGAGGATGTTCCAGAAGTAGCTCTTCAGGTCGCTCGGCACCTTAAAGTGCTCCGGCCACAGGGTCGAGACTCCCAAGTGCTTAGCCAGTAGCTCTACCTCAGGGGCTAGGTCTCCGCACAGCATGCGAAGCCCACTCTCCCACGAGCACTGCGGGTCGTACATGTCCGGGCCCCACGCGTAGTCGCTGCACGTAGCCAGCGGTATTGACGAGGCGTAGGCCTCGTTCATTGGGTTAAACAGCACTCCCTCGAGGTAGTTCGGTAGCTCTCTACGCCTACCCCTAAGCGGGCCTAGGTTTAGCCTACCCCTACAGTAGTCGTTCACGGGGTAGTTATCCCATAGCAACACCTTACGCCTCTTCCTCCTCGCTAACTCTAGGAGCGAGCAGGGGTAAACCTCCCTCGAGCATATGCGGGGGCCGGTCCACATGACCGTGATCTCCGGCCTTAGCTCCTCGTAGAGTTCTGCCGCGTACTCGTCCGGCTCCTCCCCGGAGTAGACGGTAGGGCACACGAGCATCTTAAACCCCCCTAACTCGCTCCTCAGCCTCTCGTAAACCCTGTTTACGAAGTCCGCCTGCGCCTCTGCCAGCGTGCGGTAGCGTGAGCGCTCCTCACTCCTTATCTCGAGCGGGATATCATCAAAGAGAACGGCAAAGCTCCTAACCCCCCATCTAGCGGCCTCAAGCAGCTTATCAGCTAGGAGCTTCTCGTCGAGGTCGCTAGAGTAAGTTACGTCGAGCCCAGGGCTCACGGCGAAGATAAAGTCTACCGCTAAGGAGCGGCACAGCTCGCCGAGCCTCCTAAGCTGGGCGGCTACGGCCTCCGGGTACCTCTCCCTCCACCTCTCCCTGTGAAAGGGATCTGCCTTGGGAGCATACAGATACGCGTTCATCCTTAACCGCACTATTAGCTTAGCCACGTAGCTCCTCGCCCGCCAGGACCAAGGCTTGCCGTAGAAGCCCTCTACGACGCCCCTCACCTTAAACGTCGGCCAGTCCGCTATCGCCAGGGGTTCAACCTCGCCATTCGAGAGGAGCTGTGCGAGTGTAGCCAGCCCCCTAACAACTCCCTCATATCCCCTCGCATAGAGGCGGACGCCCTTAGGGCCTATCAGGAGGCCGTAGGCCTCGCTGTTATCGATCCTCTTTAGGATGTCTAAATCCGGAGCCTCTACCAGCAGTTCATCTAGCCCAACTAGGCGGAACGGTAGCCCTCCTCTACTCACGTGGAGGCCGAGAAGGCTAGCTACTCGCCTAAGCCCCCTCGCCCCATACTCAAGGCTTACCGCATCGACCTTTACGGGCCGTCCGCGCCTGCTTTTAAGAAGCTTAGGGAGAGGTACCAAGGTCATTTTAGCGGTAACTTAACGGGCTCCCCCCTCTTAGCCGACTCGTAGGCCGCTAACGCGACCTCTAGCGCCTTAACCCCGTCAACCCCTGTCGCCCGCGGCGTCTCATCCTCTAGCATCACGCGGATGAAGTCCTTAATCATCTCTCTATCGGCGTCGCAGCCGAAGTACTCCCATCTAAGCGGCCTGCCCTCGACCACCACGTCTATGCAGGGCCTAAACGCGTCGACGACCACGTACCCCTCGGTACCGAAGATTCCCAGCCACACGTCGCCCCAGAGCGGCCACGTGTCAGGCCTAGACCAGCTACAGTCGATGCTCCCTAAAGCTCCTTCCCTAAACTTCAGGGATATGAGGGCGCAGTCCTCGATCCGGAGCCACTCCCTAATATTCTCGCCTATGAGGGCGTAGACCTCCTCAACCTCGTCGCTAAGGTACCACCGCATTAAATCTGCTACGTGGACAGTGTGATCCATTATCGCGCCACCGCCCGCTAGGAGTTCAACGCCGAACCACCCTCCCGGGTACTTCCCGTGGTTAGTAGCTGTTATCGCGAGCACGTCGCCTAGCTCGCCCCCCTCTATTAGCCGCTTAACCTCCACGGTCGCGTCGTGGTATCTCATTATGAAGGCCTGCTGGAGCTTTACGCCAGCCTTCTCAGCCGCCTTAACGATCTCCCAAGCGTCGTCTAAGGTCGTTGCTATCGGCTTCTCCACGAGGATGTGCTTACCGGCTTCAGCAGCCGCCACGGCGAGCTCCTTGTGTTTAACGTTCTCCGACGTCACGATGACGGCGTCTACGTCCTCCCTCTGGAGCAGGGCGCTGTAGTCATCGTACATATTTACGACATCGAACTTAACGGCCGCCTCCCTAAGCCTATCCGGGTTATCATCGTATATTGCAACGAGCTCTGCCGACTCAAGCTCCCTTAACACCCTAGCGTAGCTCCACGCGTGTATGTGGGCGAATGACAGTATGGCAAACCTAACCTTCTTCAAAGCACCTCACCCTTAAGGGGAAGCTTGACGGGCCTCCTCTCCATCATCGACTTTATGGCCGCTAACGCTACCTCTAGCGACCTCCTAGCCTCCTCGCCGCTTACACACGGCTCCTCATCCCTGAGCACGCAGCTAGCGAAATGCTTTATCTCTAGGTAGTAAGGGTCCTCGCTCACGGGCGTATAGTAGGATGTCCCAGAGGGCTTGTACACTTGAAGTGCAGCTGACGACCTGTTATCGACTCTCAGCGTCCCGCGTGTGCCGACGACTTCGAGGTAGGTCGTGAACGGATATCCTGGGGGCTGGATCCAGCTACCCTCCACGTAGGCAATAGCGCCTGTCTTAAACTTGAGGAGGGCGTGGACGTAGTCGTAGGCAGTAGAGTCCCTGAACTTAAGGACGCCTCCTCTAGCGTAGACCTCCTCGACCTCTCCCATTATCCAGCGTAGGAAGTCTATATCGTGTATGCTCATGTCTACGAACACTCCTCCCCCTAGCCTTAGGTCCTTGTGCCATGGAGCCCAGTGCGGAAACTCTGAGAGCCTGTACGCCCTGGCTATGCGCGGCTCGCCTATCTCTCCCTTGGTGATTATCTTCTTAGCCGCTACGTACTCGGGCCAGAACCTTAGGCAGTGAGCTACCATTAGCTTAACGTTAGCTCTCCTAGCGGCTCTTATCATCTCGTCGGCTTCCCTAAGCCTTAGGGCTATCGGCTTCTCGACGAGCACGTGCTTACTGCTCTTAGCAGCGGTAACCGCGATCTCCGCGTGGGTATAGGTGGGGGTGCAGATGTCTACTATGTCCACCTCTTCGAGATCCAGCACCCTAGTGTAATCGGTAAAATATAGCGGTACCTTAAACTCGCTAGCAGCCCACTTAGCCCTCCCTTCGATTACATCAACCACCGCTACGAGTTCGGCCTCTCTAATCCTCCTCCAAGCCTTTAGGTGAGCTGGAGCTATGAAGCCGCAGCCTATTACGGCTACGCCTATCTTTGGCAAGCGCCCACCTCGCTCAATAGTCTCCGTAAGCTCACTAAATTATCCGTTGCCGCCCTCACCCCATCATCGGGATATCTAGGCTTCACTAAGCCTGGGTAAAACGTTGGCGGACATTCGACTACTAGGTAGCCGTTGTAACCTATATCCCTGAGCAGAGTGATGAGCCTCTTCCAGTCTATGCTACCGTGCCCTACATGCCTGAAGCCAGCTAACCCGCCCACCTTCTCGTCGAAGTCCTTAACGTGGATCATGAGCAGTCTGTCCTTGAGGAGCTCAAGCCAGTGCTCGTGATATCCTATCGCTACGACGTTCCCGACATCCAGGTAAGCTCCGACGAACTCGCTGCTAACTTCGTCGAGGAGCTTTTTGAACTCGAGGGGGCTGTAGAGCATCTTGCTCCATACGTTCTCGACGCCCACCTTAACCCCTAAGTCCTCCGCGTACCTAGCTAAGGCCTTCAAGGACTCTATGGAGTACTCGAAAAGCTTCTCGTAAGGCGCCTCGGGAACCGCTACTCCGGCTACTACGAGTAGGACTTCGGCGCCTAGATCCCTCGCTAGCTCAAGCCCTGCCCTAGCGTAGCTAAGCCCTAGCTCCCTTAAGCGCTCATCGGGGGACGAGAGCGGGTATTTCCAGAACACTCCAGCAGCTACGCTAGGTATCTCGACGCCTAGCTGGCTGGAAAGCTCTCTCAACCTTTTGCGCTCCTCAAAGCCTATGCGCGTAGGCGAGAGCACGCTGTCGTCGTAGATTAATTCTACGCCATTGTAGCCTATCTTTGCTGCTACTTCAAGCGCCCACGCTAGGTTAGGCTTTCGCGAGTAGGAGAAGCCGAATAACGTCCACAGGTTTAGCCCGATCTTCAAGGCTCTTCCTTCCTATATCAATTACCGGGAGGTTTGATTGGCTTCTGCTGCTACGCAGATCTCTTCCACGAACCTCCTAACCCTCTCTCGATCCCCCGTCTTAAACGCATGCACTATCTCGAAGGGGTTTATCTCTAGCCTGCACTTCTCGTTTATCAACTCGATGGCGGATCGTATGATCCAGGACGCTAGGGCCTCATCCCCCATGTTTACCTCTACCAGTGCCTCGTAATATCTCTTAGGATCTTCCCATAAGACCTGGTCCGGGTCTCCAAGCAGCCTTTTAAGGTGGTGCTCTAGCACGGTGCCCGCGGGGTAGGCGTGCTCATCTAAGATCCTCATCATTAAGCTCGACGCTCTCCTCTTCACTCTATGATCACCCGCCCCTCCACAAACCTAAGCTCCCTTACCCTGAAGTCGTGGTGGCTCCCCCGCGCCTTCAACACGGCTATCCTCCTCGTTAGTATATCCTCCCTAAGCTCGAACCACAGCGCTATCAACACGTCCGAGACGGTATCGACCTCTATCCTCTCACCTCTTAGAACGTCTTCCGAAGAGACCATCATCAAGGTAGTCCCATAGTACTTACACATATGCGAGAAGGACTTTATGAAGTCTAGGAACTCGTCGCCGTAGTGCCTTTTTAGCGCCGTTAAGCCGTCTACGACGAACCTTGACGGCTTATACTCCTCTAGTAGATCCCGGAAGAAGTGCAGCACGCTACCGGGCGTGAACAGCCTCGGAGTAAGGGAGAAGAACTTCAGCCTCTCGGGGTTCACGCCCGGCCTAAGGCCCGCATAGGATAAGATCGTCTTAAGTTGATCCACAGGCTCCTCAAAGCTCACGTAGATCACGTTCTCCCCCCTTCTAGCGCCCTCAACGGCGAACGTTAGCGCAAGCAAGGTCTTCCCGGTGCCGCTGGGGCCCGTAACCAGAATAGCAGCACCCCTGAATACGCCTCCTCCTAGCATCTCGTCCAGCTCCCTTATACCCGTGCTTATCCTCTCCCTAGAAAAAGTCCCTTCAAGCCCTCTAACGTGGGGCAGGTAGAGGCTTATCCCTCCTCTACTTATTATAAACTCGTAGCTTATCCGGGGAACCTCAGCCCATCTAACCTTCCTTATCTCTAGCGTTCTGCGAGCAAGGCCCCTTACCTCCTCCGTCTTAAGCACGAATATCGCGTCGACGAGGAATTCCTCGAACCCAAAGCCTATTATCTCGCGCCCATAGGGGAGCTCCGCTATAAGTAGCGTGGTGACGCCGTATGGCTTAAGCCCCATGTTAATCAAGTTATGCAGGAACGTCCTAGCTTCCCTCTCCTCGTAAGCCCCAAGCAGGGCAGTTATCGAGTCGAGTACTAGCCTCTTAGCACGAGCCTCCTCTATAGCCCTGAGGATCTCCTTTAGCAGTAAATCGAGCCCCGTTTTAAGGGGCGTTGGGAACCAGAGGAACTTTAACAAGCCTGCTCTCTCAAAGCTCTCCAGGTCTAGCCCTAGCCTTCTCATGTGCTCGAAGAACTCTCCCTTCCTCTCGGAGAAGCTAACGTAGAGCCCGGGCTCCTTAGAGGCGCAGCCAGACCTGAGGAACTGAGCTCCGAAGGTGCTCTTCCCGGAGCCCGGGTGCCCGGCGAGGAGTATAACGCCGCCAGCTGGTATCCCGCCGCCGAGAACCTCGTCGAGCTCGGGTATCCCGCTAGCAACTAATACTTCCTTTCCTGTTAACACTTATAGCACCCTAAAGAAGGATTTACACACATATATATGTGTGATGTTTCTTTTCCTTTTTTTTAATTAAACTTAAGATATGTAAAATATTTAAGTAACACTCCTGGCAGTAGGGCTGTTGATTTAAAGCAGAAGGGGAGTTAAGCGACATGTGAGCTTAGGCTTCGGCAGGATAATCGTCATAAAGGTCGGCGGCTCAGTTCTCACGGACAAGAGAAGTGCTGAGCTGAAGCTAAACGCCGACGCGATTACGCGCTTAGGGGAGGATATAGGCAGTATCTACAGAGCCCTCTCCAAGGAGGGCATCGGCCTAATCGCAATACACGGCGCCGGCAGCGCTGGGCATCCCGTAGTAGCTAAGCACGGGCTACACAGGGGCGTTAAGGCCAGCACTAATCTGGTTGGGTACACCGAGCTTCATGTAAAGCTGACGAAACTTAGGCTGGCTGTGATGGAGGCTCTCCACCGTAGCGGGGTCCCCGCCTCCAGCCTTAGCACGGCGAGCATAGTCGTCCAGAAGGGAGGACGCATACAGCGAATCTTCCTAGAGCCCATTAAGGGCATGATTTCGCTAGGCGTAGTACCCGTGCTATCCGGCGATTTAGTCGCCGACGAGGACCTAGGTCTCTCAGTTTGCTCGGGAGATCAGCTAGCCTTTAGGCTCGCTGAGGAGCTGGGCGGGAGGTTAGTGATCTTCGGAGTCGACGTTGACGGAGTCTACACGGCCCCTCCAGGAACCCCACGGGCCAAGCTGATAAGCAGGATAAGGATATCCGAAATACCAGGCATACTCGAGGGAGTGGGCGGAAGCTCAGGCATAGACGTGAGCGGGGGCATGAGGGGGAAGCTGATGGAGGCCTACACGCATAAGCGTTTCTTTGAGGAAGGAGGAGAGGCCTGGATCTTAAACGCTACGAGGAGGCGCGCAATCCTCTCCGCCATCTTAGGAAAGGAGTCAAGGTTTACTAGGATAACCCGCTAGCCTGAGCGCGAGCTCGACGGCCTCTCGCGGCGTGCTAGCGACGTAGACGACGGTTCCGCCCACTTCCTTGCCCGCGAGCATGTCCGCTGCTCCACCGCTCCCCTTTAGGGCAACGACTGGTTTACCGTATGCTAGGGCTAGCCCTATCTCCGAGAGCGTCCCAGCTCCTCCCCCTATCGCTATCACGGCGTCTCCCGCTAGCACGTTTATAGCATTCCTAGCGTGCGACATGCCCGTTGGAATGGCTACATCGACGTACGGGTTAGCCTCATCCCTACTCCTGCCCGGTAGGATGCCGACGACTAAACCACCCTTCGACTTAGCGCCCCTAGCGACAGCCTCCATCACGCCGCCTTTCCCACCGCACACTACTATAGCTCCGCTAGCGGCTAAGAGCTTCCCCACCTCCTCGGCTAATCGAAGTACCTCCTCAGAGGCCTCTCCGCTACCTATCACGGTAATGTACACTTTCCTCAACTCCTTTCACCGAGTACCGCCCTTACGCTAACCTCCTTACCCACCTTAACCTCGTGCAGGAGGCCTCCGGTGTCTACCGCCCTTACCACCCAGACGCCCTCGTTCTCAGCCCTGCTAACCGACACCCTCTCGACCGACAGCATGCCAGCCTTGCAGAGCTCCTCGAGCACCCTACTCCAGGAGGCGAGCTTAATGTTCATGGCCTTAGACACCCCCTCGGCCGCTAGGTCGAGGAGCTTAAGCGCCTCGCCGGGCCCCACGTACCCCCTCCTAGCCTTGCTTAGCTCATCTAACGCTCTAGCTGCCTCGTCAAGCCCCTCCTGCTCGGCGAAGCTTAAGACCTCTTCGTCGCTGAAGGGGAGGAGGCCTCTTACCGCCGCTCTAAGCCTTAGTGCGGTCTTAACGGCCTTATAGGAGAAGGACGCCGATTCGCCGTAGAGGCCGTAGAGGTAGTTCTGCGCGGCGACTGCTAAGTTCGCGAGGGCCGCACCCTCTAGGTACTTCAGGGTATCCTCGGTTATCGGGGGCTTAGAGGATAGTAGCTCGACGAGCTCCTCGCAGCCGTAGTACAGCAGTGTGGAGTCGCCGCACAAGTGGTGCGCTAGCGGGTGCCCGGCCTCAACTAGCGACTCCAGGTCCTTAAGCGTGAGAATGCTTACGAACAGCCTAGTGTCGATGTCGTAGAGCAGCTCAACTAGCCTGAAGCCTTTAGGCCTATCCTTCACGACTATCACTATGTTAACGTCGCTCTTAGTGGTGAAGTCCGAGGGGCGCGCTGCTGAGCCGAACATTAGTATACCGGCTAGCCTATCGCCCAATACCTCGACGGCCCTACGTCCAAGCTTCCTAACCTCGCTCGCTAACCCCCTCATCCGCTCCCACGCCTCTAGCCAACGTATTAATGTACTGGCAATATAAAGACAAGCGCGGTGGATGTAATGCGCAAGGAGCTAGCGATTTTAGCCGCCGTAGCGCTAGCGGTACTCGCGGTCATATACGTTATCGGTTCTGAAAGGTTTAAGGAGCTATTAGGGGAGGCCGAGTGCCCCCACTGTAAGCCGATAAGGCATAGGAGCGCCTACCGGGTTACGTACGAGGTCGTCTACTTCTCGGGGGGGCGCGAAGAGCGGGGTAGAGCGGTTCTAGCCGTTAGCGGCGGTAGGGTGAAGGTGGTCTACGACCTGGCTGGGGCGGAGGTCGCGGTGTATCTCCTTGAGGAGGGCTCCTACACGTGCATTAAGCGGGAAGGCGCGTGGCACTGCACCTCCGGGAAGAGGCCGCCCGTACCCATGCCGTTACCAGAGGAGGTGAACCCGAAGAGCTCAAACTACCTAGGCACCATGGAGGTAGCTGGCGAAGTAACCTACTGCTTCAGGGAGACTAAGTCGTCGACGGAAACCACCGTGTGCTTTACGGGAGATGGGATCCCAGCCTACATGGAGTCGCGGACTATGAGAGACGATAAGCTTGCTTCCAGTATCGCGTTAAAGGCGATAATCATCGAGAGGACTGTAAGCGAGGAGGAGTTCAAGCTCCCAGCCAAGCCGTAGGGCTAGCCCCCCACGTAGCCCTAGCTCATACGTAGGCTGGACAACGCATGCGTTAAGAGGTCAGCTATCGATAAGTACTGGAAAGGAAGGTGTTGCGGTAGGTGGTGGCTTGAGTAGCCTACTGAGCCTTATAGGCAATACCCCGATGGTCGAGCTCAGGAGGCTCGTTAAGCCCGGCTGGGCCCGAGTGCTGGTAAAGCTCGAGTACATGAACCCCACCGGGAGCCACAAGGACAGGATAGCCCTCTACATGATAAGAAAGGCCGAGAGGGAGGGCCTGCTCAAGCCCGGTGGACTGGTGGTCGAGGCCTCATCCGGCAACACCGCCATCTCCATCGCCTGGGTCGCCCGGCTCCTAGGCTACAAGGCCTGCGTCGTCGTAGACGAGAGGGTCGCCCCAGCCAAGGTCGCCCTAATAAGGGCGCTCGGCGCAGAGGTCGTCTTCGCACCACCCGTCGACCCAAGCCACCCAAAGTATTACAGGAACCTTGCCAGGAGGATAGCCGAGGAGAGGGGCGGAGTCTACCTAAACCAGTTCGAGAACGAGGCCAACGTACAGGCCCACTACGAGACCACCGCGAAGGAGATATGGGAGCAGACAGGCGGGAAAATAGATGCTTTCGTAATGGGCGTGGGTACTGGAGGAACAATAACAGGTGTTGGGAAATTTTTTAAAGGAGAAAAAGCCCGATTGCAAAGTAATTGCCGTGACACCAAAGGGAAGTCCACTAGCTGGAGGAAAGAGGGAAGAGTACATAGAAGGTCTTGTAGAATATTACATACCTCCTCTAATTGATAAAAATATCATCGATCATATAAAGGAGGTTTCAGCGAGAGATGCGATAGAATATATGATTAAGATTACGGAAAAAGAGGGAATATTAGGTGGGGTATCAACTGGCGCACATGTATATGTTGCATTAACTTTAGCTAAAGAGCTTGGTTCAGACAAAGTCGTGGTCACGATAGCAGCCGATAG
>CAZAZN010000011.1:0-32750 GCA_964489665.1 uncultured Thermofilaceae archaeon | reverse complement strand
ATCTAGACGATTATCCTAATCTCCTCTAGCAGGAGGACGGGGACCTTTATCCCCCCGAGCACCTCGAAGATTATAAGCCCGTGCTCCCTTAGGAACTTCAGGTCATTATACACGTTTGGCGGAGAGCGGCCTAGCATCCTAGCGTGGTCGGTGATGCTCATCCGGTACATGCTTATCTGCTCGATTAGCTTAAGCATCTTAGGGGAAAGTATCCTCCTAGCCACCTTGGGAGGGATCTCGTAAGTTAACACGTAGGTGGTCTCCCCCTCCTCCTCGTACTCCTTATACGCCCTAAGGAGTTCCTCGGCCTCCTCCCCGCCGGCCTTCTCTAGCGCGGCCCTTATCTCGTCGGGAGTAGCCCTACGTCTAACGACTACCCTAACCATCGCGGTAATTATACATTTACTATAAAAAGCTTTAAGAAGGGGGTAGCCGCTAATCAGGCCGGGGGAAGGCTTATGGTACCTCCGCTTAAGAAGCTAGAGCCGTTCATCTGGGAAATCCCCCAGGGCTATAAGCGGGGGATGAGGGTCCCGGCTAGGATATTCGCCGACGAGGTACTCCTAGAGAAGATGAAGTCCGACTTAACGCTCGAGCAGGCGGCTAACGTCGCCATGCTACCAGGCATATACAAGTACGCTATAGTTCTACCCGACGGGCACCAAGGCTACGGGTTCCCGATAGGCGGCGTAGCGGCGTTCGACGCGGAGGAGGGTGTCTTAAGCCCCGGCGGTGTCGGATACGACATTAACTGCGGAGTTAGGATCATAAGGACTAACTTAACTGAGGACGAGGTAAGGCCTAGGCTAAAGGAGCTAACAGACCTGCTATTCCGCTACGTACCATCGGGCTTAGGGTCTAGGGGCAGGATAACGCTCTCCCGAGGTGAGCTCAATAGGGTTCTCGAGGAGGGTGTGCTCTGGGCTATAAGCAATGGCTATGGCTGGAGCGAGGACCCCGACTTCATCGAGGAGAGGGGGTCGATGGAGGGCGCTGACGCCGCGAAGGTGTCGGAGAGGGCTAAGGAGAGGGGTAGGCCCCAGCTCGGGAGCCTAGGGAGCGGGAACCACTTCCTAGAGGTCCAGAAGGTGGACAAGATTTACGACCCTAAGATAGCCAAGGCGCTAGGCATCGAAGAGGAGGGCCAGGTAACCGTGATGATCCATACCGGTAGTAGGGGGTTAGGGCACCAGGTCTGCAGCGACTACCTCAGGGTGATGGAGGTAGCCGTAAGGAAGTATAGGATGCCGCTACCCGATAGGGAGCTCGTATCCGTGCCAGCTACTAGCCCCGAGGCCCAGGACTACTTCGCCGCGATGAAGGCGGCTGCCAACTTCGCCTGGACCAATAGGCAACTGATAACCCACTGGGTTAGGGAGGTTTTCGAGAAGGTCTTCAAGAAGTCCGCCGACGCCCTAGACATGCACATAATCTACGACGTAGCACACAACATCGCCAAGCTAGAGGAGCACGTAGTTGACGGCGGTAAGAGGAGGAAGGTCTACGTACACAGGAAGGGAGCAACTAGGTCGTTCCCGCCAGGGCACCCGCTAATACCGGCCAAGTACCGCGACGTCGGCCAGCCGGTACTGATACCCGGCTCCATGGGCACGGCGTCCTACATACTCATCGGCACCCAGAAGGCGATGGAGATAACCTTCGGCTCAGCTCCGCACGGCGCTGGGAGGATGATGAGCAGGGCCCGCGCTAAGAGCAGGTTCAGGGGTAGCTCGGTAAAGGCCAGGCTGGAGGGAAGGGGCATAGTCGTCAGGGCCGCTAGTTTAGCAGTTGTTGCCGAGGAAGCGCCCGAAGCGTATAAGGACGTAGACCGTGTGGCTTTAGTTGCTCATGAAGTCGGGATCGCTAGGAAAGTAGTTAGGCTCGTGCCGCTTTCAGTAGTTAAGGGATAGAATAAAAGATTTTTACTAATTTTTATTTTTAATTCTACTAAAGCCTTTTTCCCCTACGGGTAATGCTTAAAAGGTTAGAGCGGTTGGTGTCGGGGATGTCGGGGGAGGAGGTGCTCACAACGCTGGACGGTAAGGAGATTAAGCTGTTTGGTAGGTGGAGCCTTAGGGACGTAGAGATGCGCGATCCCAGCTTAAGGAGGTACATCTGCCTACGCCCGGTGCTAGTCCCCCACACTGAGGGTAGGCACGAGAAGAGGAGGTTCGGTAAGGCGGATGTGCCGATCGTTGAGAGGCTCATTAACCAGATGATGAGGCCTGGGCGAAACGCTGGTAAGAAGATCTTAGCGACTAACATCGTTAAGAGGGCTTTCGAGCTCATCGAGCTAAAGACCGGGCAGAACCCGGTCCAGGTGCTGGTCTGGGCTATCGAGAACGCGTCTCCCAGGGAGGAGACCACCAGGATCGTTTACGGCGGTATACTCTACCACGTCTCGGTCGACGTGTCGCCGCAGAGGCGCGTGGACCTAGCGCTTAGGTTCATTACGGAGGGGGCTAGGCTGTGCGCTTTTAACAATCCTAAGCCCATCGAAGAGTGCTTAGCCGACGAGATAGTAGCGGCCGCCTACGGAGACCCGTCGAGCTACGCCCTGAGGAAGAAGGACGAGATCGAGAGGATAGCTTACGCAGCGCGCTAGCCGTTGTACGCTACGCTTATACTTAGGCGTCACTTTTCCTGAGCGGTGGGCTAGTTGTCGTTAGAGCTCTGGGTTGAGAAGTACAGGCCTAAAACGCTAGACGAGATGGTTGATCAGGAGGAGATAGTTAGCCGCCTCAAGGAGTTCGTCGAGGAGAAGAACGTCCCGCACATGCTGTTTGCGGGCCCTCCGGGCACCGGTAAGACGACGGCCGCGCTGTGCCTAGCTCACGACCTATACGGTGAGCACTGGAGGGATAATACGCTGGAGCTTAACGCCTCCGACGAGAGGGGTATTGATGTCATCAGGAGGAGGATAAAGGAGTACGCTAGGACAGTTCCACTTGGCGAGGTTCCATTTAAGCTAATAATACTCGACGAGGCGGATAACATGACCAGCGATGCTCAGCAGGCGCTTAGGCGTACGATGGAGATGTACTCGAGGACAGCCCGCTTCATACTCATCGCTAACTACGTCTCGAAGATCATCGAGCCCATCCAGTCGAGGTGCGCCATCTTTAGGTTCCAGCCGCTTCCAAAGGAGGCTGTAATCACTCGGTTAAGGTACATCGCTGAGCACGAGGGCGTTAAGGTTACCGACGACGGGCTTGAGGCGATATGGGAGGAGAGCTACGGCGACCTAAGGAAGGCTATAAATACTCTCCAAGCTGCAGCTGCGATAGGCGATGTCGTGGACGCCGACACCGTGTATAAGGCGCTCGGCAAGGTTACGCCGACCGAGATAAGGGAGATGGTGACGGCAGCCCTTAGTGGCGACTTCTTAAAAGCTCGCGAGAAGTTGAGGACTCTAATGTACTCCTATGGGCTCTCAGGGGTTGACATACTCAAGCTCATAAATAGGGAGATATTGTCGCCTAGGCTTGGAGCTAAGCTAGACCCTAGGACGAGGGTTGAGTTGCTGGACCTTATAGGCGAGATAAACTTCAGGATCGTTGAGGGCGCGGATGACGAGATACAGCTTAACGCGCTCCTCGCTAAGATGGCGCTTATAGGCGCCTCGAGGAGCTAGCCATGCCAGTTGAGGTACCTTGGGTTGAGAAGTATAGGCCGAAGAGGATAGATGAAGTCGTTGGGAACGCGCAGGCTAAGAAGCAGTTCGTAGCCTGGCTCAATAAGTGGATGCGCGGTAGGCCGGAGAAGAAGGCCGCCCTCCTTTATGGACCGCCGGGTACGGGTAAGACGAGCCTTGTTCACGCAGCCGCGCACCAGTACGGGCTTGAGCTCATAGAGGCTAACGCCAGCGATGTTAGGACTTCTGAGGCGCTGAGGAGGAGGGTGTTGAGGGCGGCTACGGAGGCGTCGCTGTTTAGCGCTAGGGGTAAGATAATCCTGCTAGACGAGGTGGATGGCATAAGCCCTAGGGAGGATAGAGGGGGGCTTAGCACGATAATAGACATCATTAAGGTATCTAGGCACCCCGTAGTGCTGACGGCTAACGATCCCTGGGATCCTAGGCTTAGGCCCCTCAGAGATCTCTGCGTTATGATAGAGTTTAAGAAGTTGAGTAAGAGGGAGGTAGTCTCAGTCCTCAGGGAGATATGCAGGAGGGAGGGCATCGAGTGCGATTACGCGGCGCTAGCCGAGATAGCCAACAGGGCTAAGGGGGACTTGAGGGCGGCAATAAACGACCTGCAGTCGGTCGCTATGGGTAGGAGGCGCGTTACGCTAGCTGACCTCGAGGTACTGGGCTATAGGGCTAAGCAGCTTAACATGTTCGAGATCGTTAGGAGCGTGCTCACCGCTAAGAGTCCTGAGCAGGCTAGGATAGTGCTCTCAATACCCTCGCTCGACTACGAGATGCTCATGCTTTGGCTTAACGAGAACATACCTTACCAGTATTCGCCCAGCTTAGTGGCTATAGCAGATGCTTACGACGCCCTCTCCAGGGCGGACGTCTTCCTTGGCAGGATTAAGAGGAAGCAGAAGTGGGCTCTACTGCCCTACGCGCTAAACCTCATGACCGCTGGAGTAGCTAGCGCTAGGGAGAAGCCCCCCTTCAAGTTCGTTAAGTACAGCTTTCCGTACAAGCTTAGGGCTCTAGCGGCTATGAAGGAGAAGCGGGAGAAGAGGCGTAGCATAGCGATGTCTATCGCCAAGGCAATTCACGTATCATCTAAGACAGCTCTCCTAGAGGTGATACCTTACATAAAGGTCATCTACGAAGCTAACCCAGCTATGGGTAGGAAGATCCTTAAAAGCCTAGGCATCTCGGAGAGGTCGTTTAAGGAGGCTTTCCTCTCCTAACGCCTCCTTAAAGCCTTTATCTCCTGCTCTATTAACTTCCTCAGCTCTTTCTCAAGGAGATTGCTCGGAATGTAGGGCAGGCTTATGAGCGTTGTTTTGCCCTTATAGCCCTTCCTGCTCTTCTCGGTCCTTATGATCCCCATCTTGCTAAGGCTCTGCACGTACTCCCACACGGCAGTGTGCTTTCTCGGCCTTATCCCGTACTCCTCGCATAGGTCAGCGTACTCTAGCTCAACGATGCCTATTGGAACTTTGCTCGAGAACCTAAGGGACCTGGAGAGCCTAATGAGCGCTAAGAGTAGCAGCTTCTCGTTAAGCCTTAGGTTCGTGATAATATCCTTAGGTATGGGCTTAACCTCTACGAACGCGTACTTCACGTCTTCAGGCGTTATGTAGCTCCTACCCTCACTCTCGGCCTTCTTCCCCGCTAGGTAGAGGATCTCTAATGCTATTCTCGCATCCCCGGATCCTGCCCGGTCCCTTCCCACCCCCTTAGCTATCATCTCGATTATTTCGTCGCTGACCGCCTCCTCGTACATCGCTTTTTCCTCTAGGATTCGGGCCCATAGTATGTCGTAGAGCTGGTCTGAAGTGTAGGGCTCGAACCTTATCACATTGCGGGTTAACGAGCTGAGAACCTCTCCTTTAAGGTGCATTATATCGCTGAGGTCCCTTAGAATGAATATCGTCCCGATTCTATAGTCCTCGGTTTTGCCGAGAATCTCCGGGAGCCTCGTAAGCTTATACAGCGCGTCGTCGCCCTGGGTCCTAACGAGGTAGTCGATCTCGTCGACGACTAGTATGAGGTATGTGTCAGTACTTTCGAGGTGGTTCCAGATCAGGTGGAGAATCTCGATCGTGGAGTACCCCCTACGAGGTACTCCTAGGCCTAGATTGCTGGCTATCTTCTGGGCAATTGCGAATAGGGTTCTATCGCCATGGCAGTTAACGTACGAGAATTTGAAGCGCCTAAACCTCTCCGCCATCTTGCTCCCGAAATACTTAGCTACGACAGTTTTTCCCGTTCCTATACTTCCGGTAAAAACTACGCGTACGTACATGGAGCCGGGATTCACTATGAACTGTCTGAAATAGCTGCTAAGCTTACTTAGCTGTTCCTCTCTATGGAGTATCCTTTGGGGGACGTACTCTGGCTGTAGCTTGTTCTCGTCTATGAATATCCTAGAGATCGTAGCAGAGCTGCCCGTCGACATAAAGCTCTGCCCTTTCCACCCATATTCTCGAGGCGTCATTGACCCTTATCTCTTCCGCCCCACGCCTTGGGCCATACTTCTATGGTCAAGAGCGCGTCATCCCTCAAGGTCTCGATCCTCGCCCCAACCACTCCCTCGCACCTACCTATGTGTAGTGATAAGCATCGGCTTAAGTCTTTCCACCTACCTCTTAACTTTACGTCAGATATACTCAACCCTAACCTCCTAGCCTCGTCTACGAGCTCTAGTAGCGCGGCGAGAGGGCTGCAGCTCATCCGCCTAGAGGACACGACTAGGAACACCCGCTTAAGGCCTCTAATCGGGTACTTATCCAGCGTCTTAACCAGCTCCTCTACGTTAGCGCTCGTCTCCAGTAAGAGTAGCCCGGGATATCCCGTCTCCAAGACTCTAGCTTCGGGATCGATGCTGAAGATGGCATCGAGGAGGTCGCGCGCTATCCTCGATTCGCTCTTAGGTGTGCACGACACCACCAGCTTCACGACTTGAGGAAGGAGGTCTTCGACTAATAAGCAAGCTAGAAGACTTCTTGGGGGATAGTGAGAGCGCTAGCAGTCGTGATAGCTCTCATTGTAGCATCTGCCTTAGCACTAAAAGCGGTTTACTGGACGACCTCCAGCGCGCAACTAAGCGATGTCATCTCTGCGGCAGAGCTAGAGAGGCTAGCTGTGATGATTGAGGCCTCGAAGAGCCTATCCACGCCTAGGGAGTTCTACTTAGAGGTAAAACCCGCTAAGCTTTGCATCAGCGTGGGTAAAGGTAAGCGCTGTAGGGTCTTGTCGCTAGCTAGGCTATCCACTAAGGGATTTGTTAGCCTCCCTCCAAGCGCGCCGGTCGTAAGCACCTCTAGGCTCCTCTGGCCCTGGTGCAACGGCAGCTACTCAGGCCTCCAGTCCTCGATACGTGTGGAGGCGAAGGGTAACTTGCTTACGCTAACATATTTCTCCATTGAACGAACCGGATTAGCTAAGCGCTTTGAAGTATGGGAGGAAATCGAGGAGCTTAGGGTGCTAGCGGATAAGGTGGTAGTCGAGGTGGAGGATGTAAGGGTAGGCGAGCTTAGGGGATTAGTGCGGATAAGGCTGGTGAAGAGAGTCATAGGCGGCTAAGGCTCAGGGGGACCACGATTTTCTTTAACCTCCGCCAATAGTGCTAGCCGGGTGAGCGGGTGAAGCTGCTGTACCTCGTGCTGGACGGCGCCCCCGACTCGGTTAAGGACGAGAAGACCTGCTTAGAGGTCGCTAGCAAGCCCGGGCTAGATCGCATAGCCGAAATGGGAGTATGCGGGGTTATGTACCCGGTGGGCGAGGGGATCGCGCCTGAAAGCGATTCGGCAGTTTTCTCAATACTGGGCTATGATCCCCATAAATTCTACACGGGAAGGGGCCCGATAGAGGCACTAGGAGCCGGGCTTGAGATTAAAGAGGGCTACGAGGTGGCTTTTAGGGCGAACTTCGCCACTGTGGAGGGGACTAGCAGGAAGCTTATAGATAGGAGGGTTGGTAGGGACCTGCCGACTGAGGACGCCCACGAGCTAGCAAAGGCGCTGGACGGCATGGAGCTAGGGATCTACGAGGGGTATGCTAGGGTTGTTGCAACGGTTGGGCATAGGGCCGTTGTCATCATTGGGAGCCGTAAGTACAAGCTATCAGACAACGTTAGCAACACGGACCCCGCTTATGCGAGGATGGGTAAGATCTCGGTAGCTAGAAAGGACTTTAAGATGGTTATCGAGGAATGTAGGCCGCTTGACGACACCGAGGAGGCTCGTAGAACCGCTGAACTAGCTAACGTGTTCACGGAAAAAGCCATAAGAGTACTCAACAATCACCCTATTAATGCTAGGAGGGAGAGGGAGGGGAGGCTGAAGGCAAACGCCATGCTTCTCAGAGATGCTGGCGGGAGCCTTCCGCGAGTTGAGCCCATTTCGAAGAGGTTTGGGAGGAGCTTCGGAGCCATAGCTGAAATGCCCGTGGAGCTCGGTATCGCGCGCCTACTTAAGATGAAGGTTGATCAGGTCCCCCCGCCTACGCCTGATAAGCGTCACGACTACAGGATTAGGCTAGAGGCTACGCTTGACCTCCTCAAGAGAGTGGATGTAGCCTACGTCCACCTCAAGGGACCCGACGAGCCAGGGCACGATGGCGACTTTGAGCGTAAGGTCAAGTCCATAGAGGCTATTGACGAGTACTACGTAAGGCCCCTGTTAGATAGGCTAGACTTAGAGAACACGGCTATTCTAGTGACCTCGGACCACGCCACTCCCGTATCGCTTAAGGCTCATAGCGGCGATCCAGTACCGGTCCTCCTATACGTGCCAGGGATGGAGGGTGATAACGTTAAGGTCTATACGGAGAAGGCGTGCCTCAAGGGCTCCTTAGGAGTAATCGAGAGGGGATGGCAGCTGCTACCTAGAGTCTTCGAAATAATGGGCAAATACGAGCGTTGAGGGCTCTGACCGGAAACCTTTTCTTCATCCCTTTAGATACGCGCTGCAATGGTTCTTCATCGCCCCTAAGCCTTTATCAAGCTAGGCCCTTAAATTCCTCACCATGGCTAGCGTAGATTCCGTCAAGAAGCTGGTATTTGAGGCCGCTAGGGCGGCCTACGAAAAGGGGCTAATAAGTGCTTTCAGCGGGAACGTCAGTGCTAGGATCCCTGGAATGGACTTAATGGTCATTACACCTTCAGGCGTCCACAGGCGAGCTATGAAGCTAAGCGACTTAGTAGTGGTGGATTTCGATGGGAGGGTGGTAGAGGGATACAGGAAGCCCTCTAGCGAGTGGAGAATGCATAGGAGCATCTATAGAGCTAGGGAGGATGTAGGGGGAGTAGTCCACGCACACGTACCCTTTGCGCTCGCTCTCTCCCTAGCTGGCTTTGACATTAACTCCTCTCAGCTAGTAGAGGTCAAGTACGTGCTTAGGAAAGTAGAGCGAGTACCGCCACTACCGCCTGGAAGCGAGGAGCTAGCTCTCAGAGTTGCCCAGAGCATCATAGGCGGGGTTAAGGTAGTCCTGCTGGAGTGCCACGGGGCGGTAGCTGTTGGAAGGGACCCATTAGAGGCTGAAGGCTACCTAGAAGCACTCGAGGAGGCGGCTAAAACTGAGCTTTTAAGGCTAATGGCGCTTAAAGGTCAGCGCTAGAAATCTCGTGCTCAAACTTCCACTTAACCTCTAAGTTCTCGCTAAACTCTCCCATGGAGTACGCCTGTCTTATCCTTGAGTTGACCTCTTCGGTAAGTTTCGCTATTTCTCTTCTTGGGAGCTCCCTCGTCTCGTGCCCTATCTGATCGATCCACTTCTTGCTGAGGGCTGCGCGCCTTAGCTTTCAATGCTCTTAAACAGCAGTTTTACACCGTAAGCGCCGGGCTTAAGCGCCATGGGACAATTAGGATCGATGGTGTAGGGAAACGGCGGCACTACCCATACGTGCGTGTGCTTTCTCATAATATTAAATGAGTATTCCGGGATCTTCTTAATGCTCTCTACGGAGTCGCCAGGTAAGCCTATGAGGAAGTATAGGTCTACGACAACGCCCATGTCGTCGTAGAGGGCGATAGCCTTCTCAACTTCCTCCCTTCTATAGAAGCGCCCAGCCTTCCACTTTACGTCATCTCTTAAGCTCTCCAGCGATATCCCTAGGCACAAGCCAGCCTCAAAAGCCCTAAGTGCGGCCTTAACCTCTTAAGTCCCGGGAAGAACGTAAGCATCCCAGTAAGCGGCTACGTCAACTCCTCTCTCACGTATTTCCCGCACTAGGCGGAGGAAATTTTTCCTCCCCCAGAGCAGCGGGTCGTGGCTAAATTTAACGACTTCCACGTTGTAGCGCTCGCTTAAGACGGCTATGTCCCTAGCTATGGACTCTGGGCTTCTAACGCGTGGTAAGAAGATGCCCATCGCGGCGCGATACCCAGCTCTAGCCCCTCCGCAGTAGATGCAAGTCAAGGGACACCCCCTAGCTATGGAGATCCAGAAGGAAGGTCTGCGGGCGCTAGCGAAGCCGCTCGGTCCACATTATAAGAATAAGTAATTAAATCCTGACCAGGTTAAGCCTCTGTACTCAAGTTAGTCTAGGTTTAGTAGCGGATTTCGTCTTTAACTCGGCGTCGATATTCATCGCGATAGTGTTCGTCGTAGTTATCTTAGCGTGCCTGCTGTCAGCTGCTTATCCCGGCTACGTTGCCGCTAGGATGATAACTCCCAGCCTCGAGAGGAGGTGGAAGCCTCCGACAAAGCCTAGGGGAGACATATGGGAGCTCCCGATATCGGCAAGGATACCGTCTAAAGCGAAGGCGTGGGGAGTCCTAGAGTCCCTCTACGAGTACTACACGGGCATGAGTAAGGAGAAGAGGTACTTCGTAGTGAGATAGATAGAGCCCCCAGATCACGAGGCGTTAGTGCTGAGGTTCAAGGTAGCGCTAGCCCCCTTCGAGATGAATGTAGTCCAACAAGCTGAAATCGCGGTGCTAGCCTATGAGATAGGGAGGATATACGCGCTTACTCTAAGGCTAAAGAGGCTTTCGGGACTCAGGGACCTATGGGTCGCTAACAACTACTACTTCATAGATGACCTTAGGAAACAGCTACTCCTATGGAGGTCGCTATCAGTCGAGGAGCACAGGAGGTACGGGGAGAGAGCTAAGAGGAGGCTTAAACGGCAGTAACCGGTACAGCTTTTTGACCCTGGTAGAAGAATTAGTGGGATACCTCAGTGCCGTGGGTAGGGGTAGAGAGTAGCAAAGTAGACGTCAAGAAGCTTAGGGAAATCGTAGAGGGCTATGGGCTTGTCGTCTTAGGGGAGAAGTCGATAGAGGTTAAGACCTCTAGGGGCTGGCTCCGATTCCTAATACTAGAGGTAGCGGGCTTCGTCGAGGGAGTGGCTAGGGCCTTAGCGTCGGAGCTCTCCGTAACTGCCCTAGAAGCGGGGCCTCACTTAGTACTCGGAGAGGTAAGCGCCAAGCTGTGGGATGAGGCCGTTAAGGTCGTCTTCCCGGATGGCGAGGAGGAGTTAATTCCGGTTTACAGGTACGATGGGTTCCTAGACCTTAAGTTACCTACCGATAACGTAAGGGGTGTTGAAGCAACCATAGTGATAAAGGGCGAGACATTTACACTTCCGCTTAAGTTCGAGGATTTGCTGAGGATAAGGGAGATGGGTAAGCACTTCCTCGAGAAGGTCGAGAAAGCCGCGGCAGTCTACGGCACCACGCGCATAATAGCTCCTGAAGCCTTGAGGGCACTACGCGAGAGGGCCGCTAAGGAGGTAAAGGTAGAAGTTGACTATGAAACGGGCTTCGTACTAATATACGACGGGGCTAGGATTAGCACGAGACCTATCTTATCCTACGTGATAGAGCTCGTTAAGAGGGGGGACGTGGATAAGGCTAAGGAAATCCTCGAGAAGGCGCCTGAGAAAGTTAAGGAGGAGCTCGCCGAGGGGTTAAGGGAGGAGGCATCGATCCATAGGTCCCTCGGCGATGAGGAGTTCGCTAAGAAGCTAGAGGAAGTGGCTAGTGCGGGGGCAGGGGGCGAATAAACGATTCAACCCCCCAGCTCCTCACTCTAAGCGGGGTTAATCGTGCTCATAGCTCACGTAGCTGACACCCACTTGGGCTATACGCAGTACGGGCTCCGCGAGCGGGAGGAGGACTTCTACGAGGCTTTTCGGGAGGTAGTTGAAAGGGTGTTAGAGGAGCATGTCGACGTGCTGGTACATGCAGGCGATGTTTTCCACAGCCCAAAGCCGCCCATTAAGGCCTTAAAGGTCGCGCAGGACGCGTTCGCAAGGCTTAGGGAGCGGGGCGTTAAGGTAGTGGCCATCCTAGGAGGGCACGACGTCGTTAGGCGTAGAGCGCTACCCCCCTTAGCGCTCTACGAGCGCTTTAACGTGAGGGTACTTACACGTGAAAACCCCGTAGCCGAGCTAGACGAAGGCCTCGCTGTAATGGGCTTCGAGCACTTACCCGCGCCGTACTGGAGGAGGGCTGAGCTTAAGCGTTTACTAGCGCGGCTCGCGTCCCGCGCTAAAGCCTACCGCAGGAGCGTACTGGTACTTCACCAGGCTATCTACCCCTTCGTGCCGCTTGATTACGAACTCAGCGTAGACGACTTGCCGCGCGGATTCGACTACTACGCTCTAGGCCATGTTCACAAGCTAACGGTATTCAGGGTTTGGGGGAAGCCAGCTGCCTATTCCGGGTCTACTGAGGTAGTTAGCGTGAGCGAGGTGTATGGAGGTGCCGCAGAAAAGGGTTTCTTACTTGTTGACTTAAGTGGGGATGAGGCTGAAGTCCAAAGGGTTAAGATCAACTCGGTTAGACCTCAGCTCGTTTTCGAAGTCTCAGCCAATACGTTAAACGACGTCCTAGGATTAGTATTAAGGAGGCTTGCAGTACTTGAGAGCGGGAAAGAGCCTATACTTCATCTAAGGGTTAGGGGCGAGCTCGATAGAAGGGTTCTAGAGCGCTCCTTATCGAAGAAACTCTCGGGTAAGGTGCTTAAAGTTAGGGTAATAGCGGCAAGCGAAGAAGCGGTGGAGGAGGACGTTACGGTGGAGGTACCGAGCCTTAGGGGGCTAATTAAGGAGGAGCTAGGGTCTTACGCCGACCTAGCTTTAGCCCTGCTAGACGCCTTTTCTAGGGGAGGTGTTGAGGAAGCAATAGCCGAAGCCGAGAGGTTGTTTAAGGAGTTTAAGAGGTGTAGGGAAGGTGATAGTGGAGAAGCTTGAGCTGGAAAACTTCCTCTCGTACAGGAGGCTCGAGCTCGAGCTCCCCCACGGCTCGATCGCGTTTATAGGCGAGAACGGCTCGGGTAAGAGCACCCTCCTAGACGCGATATACTTCGCCCTCTTCAGGGATAATGCTAGGGGTAGGGGTCTTCAAAACCTCATAAGGAGGGGGGAGAGGCGGGCTTCTGTAAAGTTATACTTTAGGATTGGTAATTCTCGATTCCTAGTCATTAGGACGCTGGAGCTCAGAGGAGGTAGGCTAACGACCAGTTCGCAGCTCTACAAGTTCAGCGAGGGGGGCGTAAGGCTGCTTGCAACGAGGCTGGAAGTAGATAGAGAGATTGAGCGGCTACTCGGCGTCGACAAGGCGATGTTCCTTACAGCGGTGTACGTTAAGCAGGGTGAGATAACGCGGCTAGTCGAGATGAGGCCTAGCGAAAGGAAGGAGGCTATCTCTAGGCTCCTCGGGATATACGAGCTTGAGAGAGCGTACGAGGGGATGAGAAGCGTAATAGCGCACTTTAAGGAGAAGGCGGCTGAGCTAAGGGGCCGAGTTAAGGAGCTTAGTAGGCTCGAGAAGGATCTCAAAGCCGTAAGAGAGGACTTAGCTAAGGTTTGCGAAGGAGTATTGAGGACGGAGTTTGAATTTAGACGCGCTAAGTCCAGGCTTGAGGAGGTCGAGGCGGAGCTGAAGAGGCTTAAGGAGTTGGATAGCATCCATAGGAAGGCGGAAGAGCTCAAGGCCACGATTAAAGAGCTCGTCGAAAACTCAGCTTTACCAATCTTAAGCGAGCTTGAGAGGGCGAGGAAGGCTAAGGAGGAGCTATCAGCGGTTAAGAAGGAGTTGGCGAAGTTAAAGGTGGTTGAAGACGTTGAAAAGCTCGCGCTAGTGTTAAGGGACGCTAAAGTCCACATCGACCAGCTTGACAAGAGGGTGAGGGAATACAAGGAACTTAAGAGTAGGCTCGCCGAACTAGCCCCCATCGCTGAGGAATACTGCGCGATAGAGTCCGTGCTGAAAGGTAAGGACGCGGTCGTAGAGAAACTTGTACAGGCTAGCAACGAGGTAAGGCGGCTGGAGGACGATGCCAGGAGGATTAAAGGTGAGGTAAGGGACTTAGAGGAGAGATTAAGGACGTGGGCCAAGCTCGTTAGTGAGGTGCTAGGAGTAAACGTTGAGATAGAGGAGTTGCCAGCCGTAGTCGAGAGGGCTTTAAGCGAGCTTCGGAGGAAGTTAGAAGGGCTTAGAAATAGGAGGGAGCAGCTACTAGCCGAGGTTTCGCGGCTTAAGACGATTATCTTAGAGGAGCGTTCACTCGTAGAGATGCTACACAAGGAAGGGAGCGCGTGTCCGCTCTGCTCTGCCCCCTTATCGGTTGATAGAAGGAGAGAGCTGATCGAGGCGCATAGGGCTAAGATCGTCGAAGCGAAACGCGCCTTAAAGCGCGCCGAACGTGAATTAAGAAAGGTAACGGAGGATCTAAAGGAGGTTGAGGAGGGGCTAACACTCCTTCAACGGTTAAACCCGTCCGACCTCCTCCGTCTACTTGAGGAGTTAAAGTCCAAGCGCGCTAGGATGAGGAGGATTGAAGGGGAAATCAAGCGAGCGAGGTCTGAGCTCAGAGGCTTAGAGCTAGAGCTTAAAAAGCTGGAGGAGCTGGAGGAGAGGGCTAACTCGCTTAAAGCTCTCTACGAGGAGTACCGAGGAGTAAAGCGAGTCCTTGAGGAAAGGGATCCATCCGCTCTAGAGCGAGAGCTAAGCGCTGCTAGACGTAGGGCCGAGGCTCTAGAGAGGAGGATTAACGAAGCGCTATCACGGCTTGGGTATGACTTAGAGACGGCTATTAGCAGGCTTAAGGAACTCAGGGAGAGGAGGGCTAAACTAGAAGGCGTCGTGGAGAACTTAGCCGCTCTGGAGGCTAAGTTTGCGGCCGTCTCGGAGAGGCTTTACCTACTCGCGGAGGAGCTGGAGCGACTTGAAGGTGCTCTTAGAAGGGCGGGTTTCGACAAGGAAAAGCTCGAGAGGCTTGAGGAGGTGGCTAAGGAGCTGGGCCGTAAGGTCGGGAGCCTAGAATCGGAGCTGAAGAACCTTCTCGAGAGGAGCAAGGAGTTAAGGAATATGAGAAGAGAACTCGAGAGGCGTATACACCAATTAAGGGAGGATAAACGTGAACTAGAGGAGCTCGAAGCGTACATCAGCATCCTCGAGAGAATAAGGAGGGCGTTTAGCAAGGACGGGGTTCAGAGGAAGCTTAGGGCAGCTGCTAAGCCTGTCGTTGAGAGGTATCTTAACTACTTCGCGAGCCTATTTAATTTAGACATAACAGAAGTTAAGTTAACCGACGATTTCGACGTAAAGATAGTAGACAGAGATGGCGTAAGGGACTTCTCAATGGCAAGCGGGGGTGAAAAGGTAGCTATAGCACTGGCGCTTAGGCTAGCTATAGCTAAGGCGTTAGCCGGAGCGAAGATTGGGCTCATCATGCTCGACGAACCCACCGCGCACCTCGATGAGGAGCGTAGAAGGAGTCTCGTGGCCGCCATAAGGCGGCTGTTTAGCGGTAAGGGGGAATTTCCTCAATTAATACTCGTAACGCACGATAGGGAGCTGGAGGAGGCGGCTAGCCACGTATACCTCGTCGAGAAGGTCGGGGGAGAGTCCTTAGTCAAACCGCTCGCCTTATGAGCCGCGGTTACGCTCCTTCAAGTGTGAGGTCAAGGGTCTACGAGGTTAAGGGGATTAAAATCGTCGTTAAGAGGGGCGATATCACCGAGGAAGACGTAGATGCCATAGTTAATCCCGCTAACTCGCTGATGATAATGGGCGGCGGCGTCGCCGGCGCTATAAAGGGGAAGGGAGGCGAGGAAATCGAGCGGGAGGCGAGGAAATACGCTCCAGTCCCCGTGGGCGACGCTATTGTTACCACCGCTGGTCGGCTTAAGGCTAAGTACGTAATTCACTCGCCTACAATGGAGAGGCCTGCAATGAGAATAGGCATTGAGAACGTAAGGAAAGCGGCAAGGGCCGCGCTGAGAAAGGCCGAGGAGCTGGGCATAAGCTCGCTAGCCTTCCCGGCGCTAGGTGCTGGCGTCGGAGGGGTACCCGCTTATGAGTCTATAAAAGCCATCCTCAGCGAGGTGCTCTCAGCGAATCTAAGGAAGGTGAAGGAGGTGAGGTTAATAGCTTGGAGCCAGAGGGACTTCGAAGCCTTCTTAAAAGCCGTAGAGGAGATGGTAGGTGAGTGATGAGGGCCTCGCGGGTCACGAGCTGTGATGAGCGTTCTCGAGGCTGACGCCGGACCGCCTGCTGTCTTGACTGACAGATTTTTAGTTGACTGGAGCTGGTAATGGTTTGACAGAGAGATTTAGGGGGTGTAGTAGCGACTATGGCGGTTCCTCTTGAGGAGCTCAAAAATGTCATTTCAGAGCTCGTAAGAGTAGAAGGCGTAGAGGGAGTTGTTATCTCTACGATAGACGGCTTACCGCTAGTGAGTACGCTGGGCGATAGGGACCTTGAGGAGAGGATAGCGGCTCTTACGGCCGTGTTATCGGAGGTAGGTGCTAGAACCTCCGTGGAGCTTGGCAAAGGCGAGCCTAGCTGGATCTCGATTCATAGTAGTGACGGGTCTGGCGTTATAGTCCTTAAAGTTGCAGACTTAGGCTATCTATCCGTCCTATTTAGCAAGAATGCGCGGCTAGGGGTGCTGCTTTACGCTTTAAAGTCCACTAAAGGCAAGCTAGAGAAGCTATTAAAGTGACATAGAGTTAAGGATCTCGTCTACTACTTTCTCAAGCACTTCCATAGCGTTTCTGCGATCCTTAGCTATAAGAGGCACGACTTTACCCCTATCAACCCCGTAGATATCCGCGACAACCTCGGGGGGTATAGCTCCCTGTATGTCCTGCTTATTGACTGCCAGTAGGTGCGGATACTCGCCCAACTTCTTCATAACCTCGTAAAGCTCCCTACCCTCTAATATGCTGGCGTAATTACTCCCATCTACGATGAAGAGGTAGCCGTGCATCCCTACCGCTAAAACCCTCCACATAAACAGGAACCTGCTCTGCCCTGGAGTCCCAAACACATAAACAGGTATCCCCTTAACCCACGTACGACCAAAGTCAAGCGCTACGGTAGTCGTCGACTTCACCGCTTGCTCTCTTGGACTTGTGAGCTCAACGTCTGTAGTGAGTGTTCTGCTGCATACGGACTTAACGAACGTCGTCTTTCCCACTGCAAAGGGGCCGCATACCACTACCTTGAGGTATGGAGGGGCCCTACTTCCCCTCCGCCCCCACATCTATAGTCCCTTGCAGCTTCTCCTCATACTTTCTAGTTATCAGATGTATGAGACCTAAGTTAGGCCTAGGTGACGTACCTATTGCTAGTAAGCCCTTATCATTTAAAACGGATATGATTACGTGCCTACCGTTAGATAGCTCGATATCTATACGCTTAACTTTACTGCCTACGATGTCGCCGAGCCCTTCAAGTGCTCCTACGGCTGCCGCGACAGCGACGCTCATGAACTCAGCCTCGACCCTTGAGGGCGCTAGCCAGGAGATTGGAAGCCCATCACGTCTAGCGCACAGCGCGACGTTTACTTGGCCCCCAGCCTCTCTAGCGAGTTCGTGCAGTATCTTTAGCACCTCTTCTCTCACCCTCCCTTCCCGCTTCTCCTCTCCCTTTCTAACTTCACCAGAACTCATCCTCCCTTTACCTCAAAGTACCTCTTAATAGTATTTTTTAGCATGTTCGGAAGCATAGATGGGTAAGGCTTCTTTAATAGCACTAAGCCGTAGACGTTTAAATCGCCTATAGTACATATCTTAAAGATACTTAACGTTTCGTCTCTCCCCTCTATAGTGACGTCTCCCTCGCCGAAGAACCTATTGCTAACTCTAACGATCTCTAGAAGCCCGGGCAGGTTCTTAGGCTCCTCGCCAGCCTGCTCTATGCTATAGCCCTGCGACGTCATTAAGCACACGAACTTGACTGCAGCGACCTTAGACTTAATGTCCGAAAGTGACGATACGCGTCCTAGCTCTGGATACTTCTCAACTCGTATAGGCTTGGCAAGCGTTCTTGCTCTCTCCTTAAGCGTAGTTAGCTCAGCTCTTACGCGCTCGACCTCACCTAGCCTTTCCCTAAGCTCGGTTACCGCCTTCTCTAATGCTTCTAGCCGCTCATCATAGCTAGTGGGCAGCTTAGCCGGTGGCTTTCGTTTGAGTGCGAAGACTAGCGCTACGACGGCGATTATGATGGAGGCTAACGAGAACACTTGTTGAAGTAGCTGAAGTAGTAGCGGGAGCTGAACTGCTTGTTCAATCATATGCATAACTAGTATCCCGGCCCTCATGTGGTTGTCAAACACCACTTCGCCAAAGTGGGTATTTTGTTTTGCTCTTAGACGCATTCGTTAACCTCCCGCCTCTTCCGCTACGGCTTTCCTCAGCATCTCGGCTATCTCCTCAGGCGCATACCTAGCAACGCGGCAGGAGTCCAGCAGCTCGACTCCTCCTATTCGCTCGAATGGTATGAAGTCTATGAATAGGTGGAAGAAGGAGCCGTAGCCGTACGGGTTGCTGTAGAACAGCACGTTCCTGTCCTTCGAGACGCCAAGCCTATCTAAGGCGCGGGAGACTACTATAAGCGCATCTGCCAAGTCCTGAACTTCCCTCGCGTCCAGGTCGGTTATGCGCGCTACGTGTCGCTTAGTAGCTAGCCTTAAGTGGTAGTTTCTTCTCGGCGACGAAGTAGCCCATACGATCCATCGCGAGTTCTCGTATACTACCCTGCCCTCGTGCTTAGACGTGCATAGGTGGCAGCTACCCGCTCTTTTCTGGTCTTCAAACGCCTGAAGGATGTTTTCCATTAAGGCGCCATGTCCGTCCATGTTTAGGTCGATGTAGACCTGTGCGTGTAGCCGCCTTTGAGAGGCACCGGCCATGTAGCCTATGTTAAAGAAGGGGTAAACCGGTATCAAGTGAACGCCCAGCTTCCTAGCTTCTTCCACGCAGTAGCTAATGGCCGCTATCATCGACTTCAGCATCGCGGCCAGGCTATCTCGGGTGACGTCGCTTAGGGTCTCGGAGAACTTCGTTGGGAAGGTGATTAGGTTAACGCCGTAAGCTATTCTCGTATAGGGGTCTTCAACTAGTCGTTTAACTTCGTCTCTAATGCTCTCCTCGAGGTACCTGATCATAGCTGGGTATCGGTTAATTATTGTAACAGCGCTGTAGCCGTTTATCCTCATCATGGTAGGCTGCACTGAGAACGGGCTTTCTGCGCGTTTATCGTCGAGTGCTACGAAGATGGCGTAGTCCTTGCCGGCTAGGATGTCTTCAAATACGTCGGGGAGCTGTCCTGTATGTTTACTAGCCTGTGGGCGCCTGCCTCTAATTGGGCTAATGTAAGAGAAGTGCCCCCTTTTCTTCCCTATTGGTATAAGCACTCTAGAAACCTCATCGTAGAGCCTTATCTCAACGGAAGTTAGCGGATCCCACCTCTTCCTCGGGACGTACCTAGCCTTCTCCTTAGAAAAGTTGTACCTTGTTATAACCCCCCAGTGCATGAAGGGTATTTCCTCGTAGGGCATTACTGCGATTACTTCTTCCGGCATCACCCGCCACCACTAAAGCGCTCAAGCCACACACTCAACTTATTTAACTCGTCCTCTTGAAGGTCGGGCGGAGCTTCGCTCATGGCGCTCATGAACTCCTCCATCGTTACAGGTCCCTTACCGGCCTTGAGCAGCGCTAAGAGCCGCCTTAGCCTCGAGATGCTGTAGCCTAGCGTGAGCTTAGCCGCTAACTTAACGTCGAAGTTCTCGGAGAAGCCCCTAGGCGAGAGCTCTTTAGCTATTAGAGCCGCTCTCGTTTCCTCGTCGGGAGGGGGTAGGTAGAAGATCCTCCCAGAGCATAGCTTTAGGAACCCGTTGTCTAGCAGCCAGGGGCGGGAGCTGGTGCACGCTACGACGAAGCCCTTACCTAGCTTTAAAATCGCCTTAAGCCCCCCTAGTAGCCTATCCCCCTCAACGTCCCTTATAATTAGGAGTTCCCCCTCCCTCGGGATAACTCGGTGCACCTCGCTAGGAGGTACGATCCTAGGCCTTAGCCCAACCTTAGCGGAGACCTCGGTTAAGAGGTCCTCCTTATCGTGACCTACGCCCACTACCAATATGGGCCCCGGCTCGCCCCTAGACGCTAGCGCTCTAACGGCTCTCTCGAGGACTTCAACTCCCGCGTCCTGGCGCGCCTTAATCGCCGGAAACGCAGCTCTACCCGCTAGGAACCTCCTATACCTCTCGACGTCCTCGGGCCGTATGCTCGGGTGCCTACGCTCTATCGCTTCTAAAAGGTCACGCATGGTTATTGGGCGCTTACGCCCTGAGAGCAGCGACTTCTTAGCTGCTATCCTAGCGGCCTCCTGGCATACGGCTGCTATATCGGCACCGCTGTACCCCTCAGTTATCTCAGCCAGCTTCTCTAGATCTATGTCTAAGCTCGTCGGGAGGTTCCTAAGGTGTACGGCGAATATCATCATCCTAGCCTCCTTGTTAGGCGGAGGGATGTAGAGGAGCTTGTCAAACCTCCCTGGCCGTAGCAAGGCCGGGTCTATTAGCTCCGGCATGTTGGTAGCTGCTACGAGTATCACGCCCCCCGCCTCCTCTAGACCGTCCATCTCAGAGAGCAGTATGCTAAGGAGCCTAGGGCCTACGTCGTCCGTCGAGTACAGATCCCTGCTCCTGCCAAATGCCTCGAACTCGTCGAAGAATAGTATGCATGGAGCTCTACGCTTAGCCTCCTGGAAGAGTTCGTGAAGCTTCCGTTCGCTCTCCCCGTACCACTTACTCAGTATGTCGGTGCTTTTAACGTAGATGAAGTCTATGCCAGCCTCGTTTGCCAACGCCCTCATTAGCAGGGTTTTACCGCATCCAGGAGGGCCGAACAGGAGTATGCCTCGGGGGAGCTTAATGCCGTAGCTCCTAGCGAGCTTCGAGTGCTTTAGCGGAAAGACTATTAGCTCGTAAAGCTCCCTCTTAGCCTCCTCTAAATCCCCTACATCCTTGAACGTTGGACCCTTACGCTTCCTAAGCTTAACCCTACGCTTCTCGTGAGGAGTATACATTAGCGTGCTTAGAGGAGGCGCCATTAGCAGGGCTGGGAGGTAAAAGTCCGGGGGCGGCGTATATGGAAAGGCCCTATTAAAGGCAAGGATAAAGCCCAAGCATATGAGGGACGAAGCAATAAGGGCGCCTACCGGCCTATAAAGGGCCCCTTTCTCGCTAGCAGACGCCGCTATGAAACAGCCTATGGTTATCGTCACGACCTGGAGGAGGCCCGCGCCGCCGTACGCCATCAACGCGCCTATGTAGAAGTTAAAGGAGAGGCTTGCTACCTCGACTAAGAGGCGCGCGGGGTCAGTTAGTGCCGTTGAGGGGCTTAGGGGAGTTGGGGGCTGTACCCTACCTAGCACTATGAGGCCGGCGCTAACCGGGCCTTTGCCTGGAAGCGTCGAGGCTAGGAGCGCGAGTAATAGCGCGTAGGCCGCTGCTACGGGAGCTGAAGACCTTGGACGCGTGGAGGTGGCAGCTGCTACTACCAATGACGTAGCTAAGATGTCGAAGCTGCGGTTAACCAGCGCTAAAGCGACTGAAAACAGCGAAATGCCTGACATAACCCAGTGCTTCCTAGCGAATGCCGCGATTAGCAGTAGAAGCGGGGCGGCTAGCACCGCTACCGCTAGGTTATAGAGAGCTACTTGAACGAGGCAGAGCACTGCGGCCGAGGTTACGCCAAATCCCGGGCCTAGAATGGATAGGAGCGGGAGGACTAGCGAAAGGAGTGGAGGGTAGGCGCCCTCTACACCTAGGGCCTTAGCTAGCAGCACGGCTGAAGCGAGGGAAAGTAGGGCCTCGACTAGTCTAGAGAGTACGAGTTTAGCGTTCAGGACCATACCCCCTCTCTACGTGCTGAACCTCTACTAACCCCTGATCGGGAACGCCTTCTTCGTAATACGTCGGTAGTATGCTACTCGTAACGCTCGGCTATGGCTTATAGGCGTGAATACAAGTGCTCAGGACGAGATGAGGTTAAACCCGTATAAGAAGGGCTTCAGGACGCTTGGGATAGCCGAGAGCTTCCTAAAGAGGAAGCCCTGGTCAATCCTATGCGGCGTAGTAATGAGGCGAGACCTACAGGTCGACGGAGTAGCTATCACCAAGATCAAGGTGGGCGGCCTCGATGCGACCGACGGCGTGCTTAGGATCTACCGTAAGCTGGGTAGGGAGGACATAAACGTGATAATGCTTAACGGCTGCATCATATCGTGGTTCAACATAGTCGACCTAGAGGAGGTCTACAGGAGGACTCAGCGGCCGGTGATATGTCTGACCTACGAGGAGTCCGAGGGCTTAGAGGGGTACATTAAGGAGTATTTCGGCGAGGATGGGGAGAGGCTAAATCTCTATAGAAAGCTTGGCGAGCGGGAGGTCGTACACCTTAGGAGGACGGGCGCTAAGGTGTACGTTAGGTACGTAGGCGTAGAGAGGAGGGAGGTCGAAGCAGTGCTTAACGAGCTTACGCTCGCTGGAGCCGTTCCAGAACCCCTTAGGCTGGCAGGCCTCATCGCTAGAGCAGTGCTCAGATTTATCTATATGGAGGACTTTTCTCTCAGTTGACGATGCTCGAGCTACCTATTCCGCGTACTATAGAGTGGTTAGGCGATAGGGCTAGGATAATCAACCAGCTAAAGCTCCCCCACAAGCTCGAGTTCATCGAGATCAGGGATTGGAGGAGGATGGCTAAGGCCATTAAGGATATGGAGATCAGGGGGGCGCCCGCGATAGGCGTCGCGGCTGGCTACGCTATGGCGCTAGCCGCTCTCTCCCTTAAGGTCGAAGACCTCGACGAAGCCTTAAAGGAGCTGAACCGCGTGGCAGAAGAGCTCAAGGCGACAAGGCCTACCGCAGTAAACCTAGAGTGGGCGGTTAATAGGGTGCTAGCTAAGGCGAGAACTGCTACTGACGTTGAAGAGCTTAAGAAGCTGGTCGTTGAAGAAGCTAGGGCGATTCAGAGGGAGGACGAGGAGTGCAACCTAAGAATCGGCGAGTTCGGCGAGAAGCTACTTGAGGATGGCGACACGGTAATTACCATCTGTAACGCGGGCTCGCTAGCGACTAGCTACTACGGCACGGCAACGGCTCCGATATACGTGGCCCATAGCAGGGGGAAGAGGATTAGGGTATTGGCCATGGAGACCCGCCCATACCTACAAGGCGCGCGGCTAACTGCCTGGGAGCTCTCCCGTGCGGGGATAGAAGTTAAGCTGATAACCGATAACTCTGTAGGCATAATCCTCGAAAAGGAGAAGGTTGATATAGCGTTTGTAGGAGCTGACAGGGTTACTAGAAAGGGTTACGTAGCGAACAAGATAGGCACCTACCTGTTAGCGCTAGCCTGTAAGGAGCACGACGTGCCCTTGTACGTAGCCGCTCCTACAAGTTCGATCGACATGAGCATCAGCGAGCCCGAGGAGATAGAGATTGAGAGGAGGTCCAGCGAGGAAGTACTGTACATAGGCGGCTACCGGATAGCTCCAGAGGGGGTAGAGGCCATCTACTACGCGTTCGACATAACTCCGCCGAGGTTAATTTCTGGGATAATAACCGAGAAAGGTATAGCTTACCCGCCGTACACCCATAGCTTAAGGAGGATAATGGAGGGGTAAGGCGTGCTAGAGCTGATCATAGCGGCAGTATACGCTCAGGCACTAAACGTCTTCGAATCGCTCGTCTGGACAGGTGGGCTGTGGCGCCTTAAGCCGCCGTTCCCTAGGGCCGAGGAGAAGGTAAGGAACGAGGGCTATCATCTCGCACTAGCCCTAGCATACGTACTACCCTTCACAGTATTGACTTGGCCTAACGTCTTAAAGGCACTCGCTCCCTCGATACTCGTCTGGCTCCTAAACGATGTTACGTGGCACTTCTGGAGCGTATATCCTCGGTACTGGATTAGCTGGATTAAGTTCTACTTCAACCCCCGCGATACCGGAGTTGTATGGTACGCTAGGTTCTTAGTATGTATGGTAGGCGTTACGCCTAGGAGAATGCTGATAATTACCTTAACGCGCATAGCGGTCTTAGTCGTCCTCGCCGTAGCTGGTTTGGCTTAGCTAGTACCGAATCGGTTATTAGCGAGCTTAGCTCCCGATAGGTAGCAGGCGATGCCACTCCGCAGTATCAAGCTAAAAAGGATCGAGGATCTAGTGAATATAGCGATAGCCTCGCAGATTCCGGTAGTGCACCACCTAGAGATCGATAGGAGGCACGTCTACTTTGTACCGTTAGTTGGCTTCAGCGAGATCTCTTTAATTTACTACCTAGAGCTACCCGAGCCTGTCAAGGGAAGGTACATCGTCTACAACAAGTTCACAGGCGAGATATCGTTTAGCGATAAGATAGTCAGCGACAGCAGGCTTTCCTTCCTGCCCATAGTCGAAGTGGAGGAGCAGAACGCTTTTTCAACGAGGCTATTCTCGCAGAAGAAAAAGAAGAAGCATAAGGAGGAGAAAGGACGAGGCTAACTATTTTAGCTTAGCAAACACCTCTCGCCTGCTGAGGTGCTGGGCTTGGAGGACGTTATACAGTGCGTGTGTGGTAGGGTGATTAAAAGCCCGGCCGAGTATAAGATCCTGTTCCTAAAAAAGGAGAGCAGAGAGCTTGATATACTCTGTCCCAACGATACGTGCTACTTAAGAGAGCTAGGCTTCATACAATTCGAAGTAGTTGAGGGTAAGCCTAAGGTGAAGAAGGCAGCCTTCTACCCGCCGTTTGTTACGTGGAATGTAGCTAGGTTGGGCAAGGAGAAGGCGACTCGGCTGCTAAAGCAGCACCTTCAGGAGATAGTGAAGAAGTACATCGATTGGTCTAAGGTCGTCGAGGAGGCTAAGAAGCAGGAGGCGCGAGAAGCCGCTCGAGCTGCCGAGGAGGCGGAGGGGAGAAAGGAAACTATATAAGGTTAGGGTCTCAGAACCCCCAGGTGCCGTTGCATGGTAAAGGACTACTCCAGCCAGCCACGTAAGGTTAGGAAGCGGATGATATACCAGGCACCGCTACACGTTAAAGCGAAGCAGCTAGTAGCGCCTCTCTCAAAGGAGCTGCAGAAGGAGCTCGGCATCAAGAGGCTTAGAGTCAGGAAGGGCGATACCGTCCTAATCGTTAGGGGGAGCTATAAGGGGATTGAGGGCAGGGTCGTTAGAGTGAGCGTTAAGAAGTGTAGGATATATGTTGAGGGTGCTACTAGGACTAAGTCGGACGGGACCGAGATTTACGTGCCGATCCACCCGTCTAAGGTCGTGATAACCAAGCTCGACCTCTCAGATGAGCGTAGGAGGCAGGTAATTGAAAGGAAGAGGGCCCTTAGGCAGGTCCTGGTGAGGACTGGTGGTGCGTAAGGTAAAGGGATCTCTAAGGCACTTAAGGAGGAGCACGTCGCCGAGCTTCTGGCCGATTCTCAGGAAGGAGTACGTATGGACCGTAAAGCCGAACCCAGGCCCTCATCCGCTGGCTAAATGCATCCCGCTCGGGATCGTGATCAGGGACGTGCTAAGATACGCGCTCACGATGAGGGAGGCCAGGAGGATATTGAACGAGAGAAAGGTCATGGTAGACGGGAGAGTGGTAACCGATTATAAATTCCCGGTAGGGCTCATGGACGTCATTCACATAATACCGACTGGCGAGTACTTTAGGGTAGTTCCCCACCCGACCAAGTACTTAGTCCTCCACCCAATAGACGAGGAAGAGGCTAAGTTCAAGCCCCTGAGGATCAAGAGGAAGGTTACCATTAAGGGAGGACATATCCAGCTAACCTTCCACGATGGCAGGAATCACATCATAAGGGTTAAGGACCCCTTCAACCCGGAGGAGGCTGCTGCCTTCTCAACGTACGATACCGTTAAGATGGCTATTCCAAAGCAGGAGATCCTAGACCACATCAAGCTGGAGGTTGGAGTCCTAGCGCTCGTAATCGACGGATCTAACGTGGGCTTCCTCGGCAGGATAGTTTCCATAAAGCAAATATTCAAGAGGTCGAGAGCCCTAGTCACGCTAAGGTCGGATAGCGGGGCCGAGGTTAGGACCATACTCGACTACGTCTTCGCCATAGGCCGCGATAAGCCCATGATATCCCTTCCGGAGGAGGTGCTGAGCTATGCCGGGTAACGTACCCTACCTCGATACGGGCCACCCGATGCGACGCGTATTCATAGGTAAAGTAGTCGTGCACATGGGCGTTGGCACGTCAGGCGAGAGGCTCGCTAACGCGGCTAAGGTCCTAGAGGAGCTCACTGGCCAGAAGCCTACGTTTAGGAAAGCTAAGAGGACGATAAAGGAGTTCGGGATAAAGCGAGGAGAGAACATAGCTTGCATGGTAACGCTTAGGGGCAAGAAGGCTTACGACTTCCTCATGAAGGCCTTAGAGGCGGTTAACTTCACCATTAAGGAGTCTAGCATCGACGAGTACGGTAACTTCGCTTTCGGCATAAAGGAGCACATATTCATACCCGGCACTAAGTACGACCCCTCGATAGGCATCTTCGGGATGGACGTTATCGTAGCGCTTGAGAGGCCGGGCTACAGGGTAGCTAGGAGGAAGAGGAGGAGATCGAAGATCCCGAGGAGGCATAGGGTGACGAAGCAGGAAGCTATCGAGTTTATAACAAAAGTTTTAGGCGCTAAGGTTGTGTAACAGGGGGGTTGGCATGGCGAAGCTAAGGCCTCCGAAGAAGAGGAAGTTTGGGAAGGGCGCGCTAAGGTGCATTAGGTGCGGTACTCACGAGGCTATAATCAGGATATACAACCTCAACCTCTGTAGGAGGTGTTTTAGGGAGGTAGCTGAGGAAATAGGCTTCAAGAAGTACATGTAAGGTGGTAGCTATGGTAATGATGGATACCCTAGCTAACGCGCTAGCGACGATAATGAATAACGAAGTAAGGGGCAAGAGGGAGTGTATAATCTACCCAGCGTCGAAGCTGATAGCTGAAGTGCTGAGGGTCATGCAGAGGGCTGGCTACATAGGAGAGATCGAGTATATCGACGATGGCCGTGGAGGGAAGTTTAGGGTCCAGCTACTCGGAAGGATTAACAAGTGCGGAGTTATCAAGCCGAGATTCCCAGTAAAGAAAAAAGAGTTTGAGAAGTGGGAGGAGAGGTACCTTCCATCTAGGGACATAGGGCTCCTAATAGTCTCCACTTCACAAGGAGTTATGAGCCATCGGGAGGCTAAGGAGAGGGGCATAGGTGGCATACTCCTAGCGTATGTGTACTAGGGGGTGATGGGCGTGAGCGCGGAGGCTGTGAAGGAAGGGGTTGAGGGGGAGGCTGAGAAGGAGGAGGTTAAAATCCCGAGAAGGGCCGAGCTCGATCCCGAAAGGGCTAGGTTGCTGAGGCTTAGGCTAGAGATGTCGAACAAGCGCCCTAAGTTCACCAGGATGAACATCTGGTACCTAAAGAGGCTCGATGGCTCGTGGCGTAACCCCGCGCGCTCGCTTGACAATAAGATAAGGCTCCAGAAGAAGGGCTACCCGCCTAAGGTTAAGATAGGGTATAGAGGGCCTAAGGCGGTGAGAAGTCTACATCCCTCCGGGTTCGTGGAGGTGCTGGTCAGCAATCCAGCCCAGCTAGAGGGGCTGGATCCGCGAGTACACGCGGTTAGGATAGCCGCGACCGTTGGGAGGAGGAAGAGGGGCGAAATAATTAAAAGGGCTAGGGAGCTGGGGCTAAGGGTTCTTAACCTAGGCGTGGGTGAGTAGGGTTGGCCTCCTCGCTCAAGTTCGTCAAGAGGCTAGCGGCTGAGATACTGAAGGTAGGGGAGAGCAGGGTCTGGATAGACCCTGAGCAGATAGAGAGGGCAGCTGCCGCAATCTCTAGGGAGGATGTTAAGAGGCTAATTAAGGACGGGGTTATAGAGAAGAGGCCGCCGTCAACCCCCTCTAGAGGCCGCAAAAGGCTCGCTAGGATAAGGAAGAGGAAGGGGAGGGGTAGGGGGCCCGGTAAGAGGAAGGGGCCGAGGATCTCTAGGAAGGAGCTGTGGATCATGCGGATTAGGGCTCAGAGGAAGTTCCTTAGGATGCTTAAGGAGAAGAGGCTCATCGATAGGAGGACCTACCGCAGGCTGTACATGTTAGCTAAGGGCGGGATGTTCAGGAGTGTAGCTCACTTAAAGGCGTACATAGAGGAGCATAAGCTGATCAAGAGGAGGCCCTAGGCGATAGGCATGGCGAGGGGAGGAAGGTACCGGGTACCGCTTAAGAGGAGGAGGCTTTGCTTAACGAACTACTACAAGAGAAGGAAGCTCGTGCTCTCCGGTAAGCCTAGGCTCGTCGTTAGGAAGACGCTCAAGTACATCATAGTCCAGGTCGTTGGCGTTAAGCCGGAGGGCGACGTCGTCTACGCTAGCGCACACTCAAACGAGCTAAGGAAGTTTGGTTGGAAGGCTTCAACCAAGAACACGCCAGCTGCGTACCTGACGGGCTACCTCGCAGCCTTGAGGGCGCTTAAGGCTGGCGTTAAGGAGGCTATACTGGACATCGGCCTATATAGGGCGGTTAAGGGGGCTAAGGTCTTCGCGGCCGCGCTAGGAGCTATACACGCGGGGCTGAAGGTGCCGATGGGGGAGAGCATACTACCTGACGAGGGAAGGATAAGGGGCGAGCATGTGGCTAACTACGCTAGGCTTCTAAAGGAGACGAACGAAGAGGAGTTCAGGAGAAGGTTCTCCTGCTACCTCGAAAGAGGCCTAGATCCAGAAAAGCTGCCAGAGCACTTCGAAGAAGTAAAAGCGGCTATCGACGAGCGCTTTAAATCATCCGCCTAAGCAGCTCGTTTATCGCCGGCCCCCTGTAGCCTAGTTCTCCCCCCTCCCGGTAATGCTTCTTAATCGTCCCGTCGAACCCGCCTTTAGGCGGGTGTAGCCTGAACACGGGCTTAAAGTTCGGCAGCTTACGTATGTCCACCTTACCCTCTAGTACCGCTCTAGCTAGCGCCCTAAAGTCCTCGAATCCCAGGCTCTTAACGTAATCTAGGGTCACGCGCCTATTTCCCGTCAACCTACCCCTCCTCTCAATCAGGAGGGCTAACGTCTCCTCGTCTATCTCGCCGTAGGTTACCACGTATTCAACCACCTTTAGCATTCCCCTGTACGAAGGCGTATCGGGTACTATTACGGCGTGGAACTTTTTATGAAGCCTTAGTAGCTCTAACGTTTTACGCTCCTCAGGCTTCCTGCCGGCTTGTCCCTTAATCCTAATGACGGCTAGCATAGCGCACATGGCGGCGTTCACCACATATCGGGGGTCTTAAACTTGTACGTCCTCTTCAGCGCCTCAAAGGTGGCTTTAACCATGTTATGTATGGTCCTAGTCTCTCCGAACGACCTCGTCCAAACGTCCTTTATTCCCGCGAGCCTCAACACAACCTTAGCCGAGTCTCCGGCTACGAGCCCAACGCCCTTGGGGGCTGGTAGGAGTATTATACGCACGCTACCGCACTTCCCCTCAACCCTAAACGGCACGCTGTGGGGCTCGCCGCACAGGCACTCCCAGCTGCCGCAGCCTCGCCTAACGGGCGCTATGTTCAGCTTAGCGTTCCTTATGGCCTTCTCTATAGCAACCCTAATCTGCCTAGCCTTACCCATCCCCACGCCGACGTAGCCGTCCTCGTTACCCACGACGACTGTTACCTGGAACTGGCTAACCTCGCCGGCATCGGTCTGCCTCTGGACGAAGTTGACGCTAACGACCTCGTGTTTAAGATCAGGTAGTAAGGCGTCTACTATCTCGACCTCCCTTATCGGTAGGTTATTCTCGAAGATCTGGTCTATGCTAGTTATCCTGCCCTCCTTAACTAGCATTCCAACGTACGTCTTAGGCTGCCACTCCTCTAGCGCTACCGCCAAAGCGGGGCACCCTAGCTTTCCCTCTCAAGGTGAATTTAAGCATTTTTCTCTCCGTAGCCCGGGATAAGCGGGGTAAGCATGGCTAGGGTGCTTATCGTAGTCGACGTCCAGGAGAAGCTCCTCCCGCTCGTCCACGGGTGGAGAAGCGTCCTCGTCAACATAGTCAAGCTGGTTAAGGCCGCTAAAATCCTACGCATCCCGATAGTCGCTACTGAGCAGTACCCGAAGGGGCTGGGAAGGATGGTTAAGGAGCTAAGCGAGCTACTAGAGGCTCAACCGCTGGAGAAAACTACGTTCAGTTGCTTTGGAGCACCGGGCTTTGAGGAGGAGATTAGGAGATTAAGCGCTAGGGAGCTTATAATCGCCGGTATAGAGGCTCACGTCTGCATCCTACAGACGGCGCTTGACGCGCTGAGGAGGGGGTACCGGGTCGTGGTGCCCGCCGACGCTGTCGGATCGAGGAGGGAGCTTGACTGGAGAATCGCACTCGAGAGGATGAGGGCTTGGGGGGTGGACGTAGTCACGGCGGAGATGCTGATCTTCGAGCTACTACGCGACGCGGCGAGGCCCGAGTTTAAGGATATCTTAAAGCTCGTTAAGGAGGACGAGAAGGCTTTTAAGCGCTAACTATCTCTAACGTCGAGACCCCTGGAGGTGCTAGCGCCATGGTCGTTCGAAGGGAGAAGAAGAGCAAGTACATGCACGGTACGAGGACGTGGGGCTGGGGTAGGGTAGGACAGCACAGGAGGAGCGGGAGGAAGGGAGGTAGGGGGCGCGTAGGCTACCACAAGCATAAGTGGACGTGGGTCGTTAAGTACGCGCCGGACTGGTACGGCAAGCACGGCTTCACGCGCCACCCCTCAATAGTGCCGGTATACAGGATCCTTAACGTTGGCGTGCTAGACGAGATAATAGAGGACTTAGCAGCGAAGGGCATTGCCAGGGTCGAGGGGGGCAAGTACTTCGTAGACATAACTAAGCTAGGCTACAATAAGCTCGGAGGCTCGGGTAGGGTAACTAAGCCCATAGTAGTGGAGACCATTAAGGCAACGGAGGAAGCCGTTAGGAAGATAGAAGAGGCTGGAGGTAAGGTGATCTTGAAGCCCTTGGCTAGAGGGTGAGGTAATTGGGAGCCTACGAGGTCCTAAGCCCCGTATTCAGAGTCCTCCCGGAGGTCCCTAAGCCCCCGAGGAGGCTGAGTCTCAGGGAGAGGCTCTTCTGGACCGGTATCGTACTGCTAACCTACCTCGCGATGTGCCAGATACCGCTATACGGCATAAAGCTGGGTGGAGAGCCGTTCGCGCAGCCGTTCTTCTTCTGGCAGGTGGTCATGGCCTCTAGGAGCGGCACTCTAATGGAGCTGGGAATAGGCCCCATAGTAATGGGCGGCCTAGTCTGGGAAGTGCTAGTCGGTAGCGGCATTGTGCGCCTAGATCTATCAACCCGCGAGGGCAGGGTCCTCTTCGCCGGCGTGCAAAAGATAATGACGTTCCTCTTCGGAGCTTACGAGGCGCTAGCATACATCATCGGAGGGAGGTATGGTAGGCTCGACCCCTTCACCTCGTTCCTAGTCTTCGCGCAGTTAATGGCTGCGACGCTAGTAGTGCTGCTCATGGACGAGATGCTTCAGAAGGGCTGGGGCCTAGGTAGCGCCGTAAGCCTATTCATCGCGGCGGGTGTGGCTCAGCAGATCTTCTGGGAGCTATTCTCACCGATAGGCCCGATGGCCGATGGGCTCTACGTAGGGGTTATACCGTCGGCTGTCTACGCGACCTACGTCTACATCTCTACGGGTAATGCAACTCTCCTAAGGACGCTAGTAGCTAGGCCGACCGGGTTCCCGGACTTAACGGGACTCGTCGCGATGATACTCTTCGTGCTACTGCTAGTGTTCCTAGAGAGCATGCGCATCGAGATACCGATAGCCTTAGTTAGATATGGAGGGTTAAGGGGTAGGCTACCGCTAAAGTTCCTTTATGTCTCCAACATACCGGTGATATTCGCCTCAGCGCTCTACACCGTAATCTTCGTCTTCACACAGGCGCTATGGCCTAAGATAAACCCGGGCAATACCAATCCGTGGCTAAACATGATAGCCATGTACAACGTGACTCGAGGCAGGTACGTGCCGCTTAAGGGCTCCCTAGTTTACTACATGAGCCCGCCGCGTACGCTAGCGGCGGTAGCGGAGGATCCGATCCACGCCGTCGTGTACGCCCTCTTGCTAATAATCCTCTCCGTGCTCTTCGCGCTGGCATGGGTACAGATATCGGGCATGGACCCGAGGTCCCAGGCGGAGCAGCTCGTTAAGGCTAGGCTAAGCGTGCCAGGCTTTAGGAGTTCGCCTAAGGTCCTCGCCGCACAGCTAGAGAGGTATATCTGGCCGCTAACCGTGTTAAGCGGCATCATAGTGGGTGCGATAGCGGCTGTTAGCGACATGATTGGAGTTTTAGGAACGGGTATAGGCATACTGCTCATGGTGGGAATCCTAGTCCAATACTACCAGCTACTAGCTCGCGAGAGGGCCTTAGAGATGTATCCGATGCTAGCTAAGCTTCTTGGAGAGTAAAAGAGGCAGAATCCTTTAACCGCCTACCGGTAACCGAACAACATCTTTTAACTCGATCGCCAAGGAGGTTTGGTCAGTTTTAATCTTCACGAAAAAACCTTATTATAGACAACGGCTGGGGGTCTCAAGAGAGGGAGGGGGCATGCCCAGGCGAACCACCGCTCGCATTCTCGAGCGTAAGAAGAAGATCTACGAGTACTTGAAAGCGCACGGCGAGGTCCCCACATCGGTAATCGTCAGAGACCTAGGGCTAACGCACTCGCAAACATTCTACGTGCTAAGAATGCTGCTTAGAGAAGGCAAGGTCAAGGAGACTAAGCGCGGGAAGGTAGCCTATTGGAGCGTGGTTGAGTGACTAACTTTAAAAGGGCGTGGCTAGCTACGCTCTTCG
>CAZAZN010000010.1:9554-35674 GCA_964489665.1 uncultured Thermofilaceae archaeon | reverse complement strand
GACATGGATAATTACCGGGATATTATCCGGGGATTACGATGCTTAGAGAGGATGCTGCACTGGCTAAGCTTACTGAAACCGAGAGGAAAATCGTTGAGTTTTATCTTGATCGAGGAGGTAAGGCTAAGGATATAGCCACTAAGTTAGGTGTCTCCGAAAGGACCGTGTATAAAGCTCTTTACAAGTACAGGAAGGCGTTAAGAGAACTAGGCCTTGATCCCTCACCACTTTACCTAAGGAAAAGCTTAGCGCAGGGGGACTCTGGGAATGGATCTATGCCTCTACCGACGCACGGCGTCAAGGAAAAAGCGATAGGGGAGGAGCTCGTCGAGGAGATAGTTAGGAGGATTCGCGAGGTTATAGTAGAGGAGCTCGAGAGGATGCTTAGGGCTTACGGGATAGCACCGCCTAAGCCTGTAGAGGTGCGTCCAGGTGTTGAGAAGCTTCTCCTAGACCTAAATAGCCTCTTAAGCGAGCTAAACCACGGAATTAGGCAGCTCAACTCTAATATCGAGAAGCTAATACTGATCAATACCACGCCAAAAGCGCACGTAGAGCGTCAGTTAGCAACAGTCGAGGTGTGGAGTAGCAATATGGCTGAGCTACCTAGCTACGTTATAGATAACCCGTGGGTTAAGGTACTTAGTGAGAGAAGATAGGAATCGCCGGTTCGGGCAACCTAAGATAAAGCCAAGATGGTAGGAGATTTAAGTAGTTTAAAGCTACTATAATGAATGTAGCGAGCAGGGCGGTAAATGATACTAGGTAGTCTAGAGGCCTCATTTCGAGCCCTTTATACGGCTTTACTCTTCTAGGCGAAGCTCCAAACCCCCTGGCTTCAAGCGCTTCCGCTATCATTAAGCTTCTCTTTACTTCGAGGACCATCAGGGGGATTAGCAGCTTAGCGTAATTCTTTAAGCGGGTAATAAGTCCCCCTTTCTCCAGCTCTAACCCCTTACATCTAAAAGCGTCTGTTATTATCTGAAGGTCTCTAGCTAATGTCGGAACGAAACGAAGGGACATAGTAAACATCAGGCTGAAATCCCTAGGTATTCCAGAGCTCTCCATCGCTAGGGCTAGGTCGTCGGGAGTGGTTGTGAGGAAGAATAACGAGAACGCCGATGTTAATGCAAGGAGCCTCAGCGTCATCGCTACCGAGAAGTTAAGTCTATCGTAAGGTACCGTTATGAAGTTAAGAGCGAATACGAGGGCTAGGAAGGGTACAAGCCCCTTTAGCGTCCTAGCCCATTCGTTCATAACCTTAGCTACCGCCATTAGCGAGGTTATTACGATCACGAGTATAAGGAGGGGTAGAGGTTCGGAAAATACGAGGGAGAGGAGGCTAAGCGAACCTACTACCGCGAACTTAGAGCGAGGATCTAGCCGGTGGAAAGGCGTATCTCTTCGTCTAAATCTAAATCTCTCGAGGATGCTCATCTCCTATCCCTCCCTAAGATTGCCTCTACTAGCTCGTGTGGCAGTAGCGCTCTCGGGCTATTCTCGTTAATGACCCCCCTAAGCATAAGCAAGTGTTCCGACCATGGAATCTGTGGCGGTATTAGCCTAGCTTCCATCAACTTATGTATATCGGTAAGTATATCTCTTACATGACCATCGGCTATCACCCGTCCTCCCCGCATGAGCACTATCCTCTCAACCCTTCTAGCAACGAACTCTACGTCGTGGGTTACAATAATTATTGTTCGCCCATCTCGTTTCATCATACTCAATAAATCGGCTATTTTCCGCTTTTGAATGATGTCTTGACCGGCTGTAGGTTCGTCTAGCACTATTATCTCGGGCTCGTAGGCTAGAACTGAAGCTATCGCTAGCCTTTTCCTCTCTCCTATGCTTAGCGTGTACGGTGAGCGATGCCTAAACTCGCTTAATCCAAACTCTCTTAACACTTGTAGAGCTCTTCTTTTAGCCTCTTTCTCCGCATAGCCAAAGTTTCTTAAAGTAAAAAGTATCTCCTCCTCTACCGTCTCCGCGAAGAGCTGGTGATCAGGGTTCTGGAACACGAGACCGACGTACCGCGATAGCTGCGCTACACTAGCATGCCGTGTATCAATGCCCAGCACCTCAACGCGTCCTTTCACGGGCTTTAATAAACCGTTGAAATGTTTGATTAAGGTCGTTTTACCCGCGCCGTTTTCTCCCATTATGGCGACTACCTCGCCTTTACCCACTCTTAAGCTAACCCCCTTTAGGATGAAGCGCTCTGGTTCGTAGTAGAAGTATAGGTCACTTACCTCTATGGCCGCTACTTGCGGCAACCTTTGCCACCTCTACCGCTAATTCCTCTGGGCTCAGGGGCGGGACCCTTAAGCTTAAACCTTCCCTAAGTAGGAGCTCGTAGACCTCGACAACTGGCGGGACTCCTATTATGGGGTGTACGTCTTCTCTCAATACCACCTTACGAGGTTCGCCGTCTGCCAATATCGTTCCCTCGTACATAACGACTAATCTAGTCGCGAATTTTAGTGCTAGTTCTAGTCTATGTTCTATAACTATAGCTAGAATATTATATTTTCTAACTAATTCGGCTACAAAGCTAAGTATTTCCGACGCGCTTAAAGGATCTAAATTGGCCGTAGGCTCATCGAGTATGAGGATCGAGGGCTTAACCGCTAAAACCGACGCTATCGCTACCTTCTGCTGCTGCCCCCCGCTTAGCTCGTAGGGCGGCCTGTCCCTTATTTCCTCTAAGCCGAACGTTCTTATGATCTCTTCAACACGCTCCTCAATCTCCTCATGGCTTAGTCCGTGGCATTCAAGGCTAAACGCTATCTCTCTCTCGACGCTAGATAGGAATAGCTGATTCTCAGGATTCTGGAACACCATGCCAACGTGCTTCGCAAGCACGTGTGTCGGCGTCTCAAGCACGTTATAACCGGCGACCACCACCTCGCCCTTAATCTCGCCGGGATAGAAGTGCGGAATGAGGCCTATAATAACCCTAGCTAGCGTGCTCTTACCACATCCCGAAGGACCTGTTAAGAGTACGTATTCCCCTCGATCAGCGACGAAATTAACTCCCTTAAGGGCGTAGTTATCGCTACCCTTATACCTAAAGTATAAATTAGTTATCCTTACCAGCTCCATGGTTACCTAGCTACTACTATTTTAATTACGTCCCTATGCTTGAGTTTAGTATCTCCTGAGAGCCTTTTGCCTGTGCGCGCGTCTATGGCGAATGCGAATTTCTCGCCTATCTCGCTATGTATTTCGTATGCTAGATCCTTAGCGGTAGCTCCGGGGGGTAGCAGGTAAACATCGGGCAGTACACGTCCTTCGCTATCCGAGAACCTATGCTCGTTAGCTACGGGAAATACCGCTATAAATTTAAGTAGATCAAATACAGCTCTGTTAAGGACCTCCTGTACCCCTGTAGATCCCCACGGCTTCAGCACGTTCTCTCTAATATACTCTAGCGCGCGCTGCTGTGCACGGGTAAGCTTTCCCACGATCTCAAAGTCGCTGTCGCCGGGTAAGTACTTAATCAACCCCGCTTTCGCAGCACGTCTTAGGGCTAGCTCAGCCTCAGCTGAGGTTGGGACCACGATGTATTCCCCTTTAAGCTCTCTAAGCAGCCTCTTTATGTTGTCGTGAGCAGCTGGCACGTCCGCCTTATTAGCAGCTATAACCATGGGCTTTGAGAGCTTTCTGACGAACTTTATAAAGCTTAGGAGGTCGGAGTCACTCCAGGTCGAAGGCCGCTTAGCATAAAGTCCTAGCTCCTCAAGGGCCCTTAAGACGTGGTCTCGCTTTACCCCTAGGCCGCACAGTCTTTCGTACAGTACTTGCTCGGGTTTAGCGCGTGTATACTCGATGGCCTTAGAAACTCTATCCCAGTCTCTCTTCATTATCTGGTAAATCCACATGTCGAGTTCCTTTTCGAGAAAGCGTACATCCTCTAGAGGATCGTGAGTGCCGGGCTTCACGGGCTTTCCCTCTTCGTCGGTCCCTCCTGAGGCGTCTATAACGTGTATGAGCGCGTGAGCGCGCCTGAGTTCGTCTAAGAACTTGTTACCCAGCCCCCTCCCCTGCCAGGCATCGGGGACAAGTCCAGCGACGTCTATTAGCTCCACGGGTGCGAACCTCCACCCGTCTACGCACAGCGAGTTCCTAGGCTCGTCCTTTACTCCCAGCTCTCTGCAAACGCACCTAAACCTAACGTAGCCCACACCGACGTTAGGGTCTATCGTTGTGAAGGGATATGGTGCTATCTTCACATTAAGCAGAGTGGCCGCTGCGAAGAACGTGCTCTTACCCGTATTGGGCTTACCCACTATCCCCAGTTGTACGCCCATTCCTACCAAGCCTCATCCTAAGTCGTATTTAACCTCGCGCTAACTTACTGCTAGCCTTGGTGGAGAGCTTGATAGTATTGGTAGGTTCGATGCCCGAGCTACTATCGTACCTGCTCTGGTATAGGCGGTTAGGTGGACGCGCTAAGGCGCTGCTCCTATCATGTACGGAATACCCAGGGGCGTTTAGGAGGTTGCTACCGTACGTAGCGTTAGGTTATCTTAAACCTTGGGAGGCCGTACTCCTAAGGGACGAGCACGTGCGGCTACAGCTGTGCTGCGCCACTAGGTATTCGCCCGACGAGAGAGTGGAGCTAGTAAGGCGGGGTGTTGTAGCCGTAGATGGGGAGGAGGTAGAGTACGAAAGGCTCGTCATCGCGCTAGGGTGGAGCTGCACTAAAGTTAGGGAAGGCTGTATCATCGAGCTTAGACGCGTAGAGGACGCGATCCACCTTAAGGAGCTGCTAGAACGCTACGATAGCGTAGGGGTGATAGGAGGGCTCGAGGGGGCCTGGCTGGCTAGCATCCTAGCCGATGAGGGCTATAATGTGACTCTGTACATGAAAGAGGTCTTTCAGCAACCCTTTGATGACGAAATCATTAGCTTGGCAATGAGCCGGGCGAAGCCTCGTTTTAAGATAACAAGGTGGAGCGGCCATCTAAGCGAGAAGCTGGGCATCGTTTACGACCTAGATGCCCCTAAGGTTCCTAGGGGTCTTAAACTTGGGGCTTTAGGTGGCATAGCCGTGGACGAGGCATTTGTCGCTGAGGAGAGCATAGTAGTGCTAGGCGGTAGTGCTGAGTGGAAGGATCCGGCTACAGGGATTGGCTTAGTGAGCATATCTGACGAGACGTCCGTCATGCAATCAATAGTCGCTATATTACGCCAGGCTGGCATGCGGGCACCAGCCCCTCAGAGAGTTTACCTTACTAGGATAGGGGACGTCTTCGTCCTCTCTGCGGGTATAACGAGCAAAGAGGCGCAGAAGGCCGGTCTTGAGGTATCGTCGAGCAGGGTAAACCTCAAGTCAAGTGTCGCCAACGGCGGCAGCATAGTCATAAAGCTCGTAGCTAGGAGAAGTGATGGTAGGGTACTAGGCTTCCAAGCCGTCGGAGGAGCTGAGGTGCTTAAGCTAACGCCCGCACTTCTGATAACGCTTTTAGGCCGCTTAGATGCTACGACGCTGCTCTTAGCGATGGAGCCAGCTGCTCTCGAGAGCTACTTTCCGGGAGCGTTAGCGAAGGTGGCTCACGGGGTATGGGTGAAGATGCATAGAGGACATGTAGCTATAGCAGGCGGAAAGTTTTAAGGGGAGCGGTTAGCACACCTCCCGGTGCTAGAGGATGGGCTTTTACAAGTACGTTGCGAGGCTCTGGAAGAGACCCGCCGACGGTCCACTCGCAGAGCTATACAAGAGGAGGATAATGCAGTGGAGGAGGGAGCCAACTATAGTAAGGGTGGAGAGACCTACGAGGATTAATAGGGCTAGAGCGCTAGGCTACAAGGCTAAGCCGGGCTATGTAGTAGTTAGAGTTAGGGTTAGGAAGGGAGGATTGAACAGACCGAGGCCTAGGAGTGGTAGGAGGCCTAAGAGAATGGGCGTCTACGGCTATGCGCCGCATAAGAGCGCGCAGTTAATAGCTGAGGAAAGGGCCGCTAGGAAATACCCGAATCTAGTAGTTCTAGGGTCCTACTGGGTTGGAGAGGACGGCATGTATAAGTGGTATGAGGTCGTAATGGCCGATCCGGACCACCCAGCTATTAAAAACGACCCAGAGAGGAACTGGATATCGGGCTTTAAGCGTAAAATTAAGAGAAGGGTTAATGTAGAAAAGATATTAAAGTAGGGTAGAATGGTCGAAAAGCTCGTTTCAAGCCTAGTGCTAGAGACCATAGCTCACGCAACCGAGGACCTCGGAAAAGTTAAAATCGCATTGTTAAACTTACTCCCCCCGGATCTAAGGAAATACTACCATGGGAAAGTTAAAATTCAAGAGCTAATAGGCTTTCACGGAAATCCTATATCACTGCTAAAACTTTATATAACTAAACAGGAGCATGCCCAGCTAACGTTAATAAATATGCTATCTGGAATGGAGGATTTCGATCTAAACGAATTAATAAATACCCTATCGCTTAGGCTGGATTCCTCCTCTAACCTATATATACGGTTTGATAAACAAGCTGCATACCTAGGTAAACTGAGAATTATGCAGGGGGATGACGTAATAAAAGTTAGGGTAAGCTTCCTTCCGCACATAAGAGGTTTAGAGAAGGTGAAGTACGCTATCCTTTCGCTGAGATCGTGTGGACATGGCTAGGCGCTTTTATGATTTAAACGTTTACTGGAGAATTATCGATGAAGTTAAAGATGTAGGCGAGTTAGTTAATATATGCGAATCATTAGGGTTTAGAGGTATAGCGCTTACGGTTAACGAGGACGAGCTTAGGCAGTCTTCCCTATTAAAGAAGTTAAAGAGAATCAAGTCGGAGAGCGAGAGGCACGGTTTTGACGTAGCACTAAGGCTCGCCATCAGGTCTAGGAGTGTAGCCTTTTCTAAAAGTCTGTTAAGGAAGTTTAGGCGGTACTTTGAAGTCGTATCTATGTACAATTTAACCCGTAGCGTTGCATCATTCGCCTGTAGAGATGGGCGAGTAGATATAGTAACATACGATCCTCTAGGAGTTAAACTGTACAAGGGAGATATAATGAACTTAATCGAATATAATAAGACCGTGGAATTTATTATACTGCCCCTTAAAGAGACCGATGATCCCTTAGAGGCTGCTAAGCTGATAAGGCTTTATCAAAGGGTCATTGGTAGGATGGTTAAGAAAGGAATTAGGATAATGTTGACTTCAGGAGCTAGAAGCGTGAGACAGCTAGTGCAGCTTCACTCGATGATTGCTCTTGCAAAGATCTTTGGCATGCCTCAGGAGGAGGCTTTAAGAGCGCTGTCCGAAGTTCCTGAGGAGATCCTCACGTTAAATAGGCTTAAGCTTAGAGGATTAATTCCTGTAAGGGGAGTTCTACTACTAGACGAAGGGCGGTTAAGGGAACTTGATCCGAGCGGATACGCAATAAGGCGACTAGAGCGGTGGTAGAGTTTGAGGGAACGATATAGGTACCTGGTCTTAGAGGTTAAGGACGTTGAGCCAGCTAGTGCAGCTGACATCATTAAAAGTATCGTACTGAAGTACTTTGGCATAGTAGGGTTGTCTAAGGTGCTTCCTAAGCTAATCGAGGCATACCCAAGTAAGGGTTTAGCTATAGTAAAGGTACTGGCGGACGGTGTAGACTTAGTGAGGGCTTCGATGGCTCTAAGCTCTAATGCGCCCCTTAGGGTGGTGAAGGTAACTGGTACCGAAAGAAAGGCGAGGGCTATCGCCGTAAGTACTAGATAAATAGCACAAGTTTTATTCCCTAGTTCTACAGCCTTAAGGCGGGTAGGTGAGTAGTGTGTTTACGCCGCCTGGAATGGGTTATGATAGGGCTATAACGATATTCAGCCCTGACGGGAGGCTATTCCAGGTAGAGTACGCATTTGAGGCTGTAAAGAAGGGACTGACGACTCTCGGGATAAAGGCTAGGGATGGCGTGGTGCTTGCGGTTGAGAAAAGGAGGGCGTCGCCGCTAGTTGAGGGTACTGAGAAGATTAAGAAGATAGATGAGCACGTAGGGTTAGCTTTCGCGGGGCTCTTTGGAGACGCTAGAGTTCTCATAGACAGGGCTAGGATAGAGGCGCAGATACACAGGCTTATCTATGGAGAGAGGATACCCGTAGAGCTCCTAGCTAAAAAGATATGCGATATAAAGCAGATATATACTCAGCACGGAGGAGTGAGGCCTTTCGGCGTAGCGTTCCTCTTTGCGGGTGTTGACAGGAAGGGAGTACACCTAATACACACCGACCCGGGAGGTAGCTACATTGTATGTAAGGCCTACGCCATAGGCTCGGGCGCTCAAAGAGTCTTAGAGTTCTTAGAGAAGACGTACCGCGACGGTATGAGCTTAGAGCAGGCTATAGGCTTAGCGCTAAAGTCCCTAAGCCTAGTAATGGAGGGCGCGCTTAAAAGCGAGAACGTAGAAATGGCCATCGTTAAGCTTGAGGACCAGTCGTTCAGAATCCTCTCTCGCGAGGAAATAGAGGGCTATGTGAACAAGTTCAAGGCCAGTACCCTTTAGGGGGAGGGGACTTGAGCCGTAAGAGAAGGTTAGGCACGGCTAGGCTATTTAAGCATGGTAAAAAGTTTGAGGTTATAGTAAATATTGATAAGGCGTGGAAATTAAAGAGTGGGGAGAAAATAGATATCAAAGAAGTGGTGGAAGGAGAATTTATATACTACGACGTGAGACAGGGTCTAAAGGCTTCAAGTTCGGAGCTTAGAAGGGTATTCGGAACCGACGATGTCTACGAGGTAGCTAAGCGCATAATCCTTGAGGGTGAAATACAGCTAACTGCTGAGCAGAGGCGTGAGCTAATAGAGGCTAAACGTAGACAGATAATTGAATTCTTATCTAAGCACGCGGTAGACGCTAGGACCGGTCTACCTATACCTCCAACGCGAATAGAGCTGGCCATGAAGGAGGCTGGCATCGGTGTCGACCCCCTAAAGCCGGTCGAGGACCAGATCAACGACGTTATTAAAGCGCTACGGCCTTACCTCCCCCTCAAGATAGCTAAGGCCTTAGTAGCTGTCCGTATACCCTCTCAGTTCTCTGGTAGAGCATACGGAGAACTGGCTAAGATGGGCAAAGTAATTAGGGTAAATTACCTCACCGACGGCTCTCTTAGTATGGAACTTGAAATACCCGCTGGCATGCAGGAGGCCTTAGTCAATAAGGTAATTTCGCTGACTAAGGGGCAGGGCGAGGTTAGGGTGATAAGGAGGGAGTGATACCTTGCCGATGTACGTTACTCATAGGCAGATAGTAGTCCCCGGGGAACTGATAGCAGAAGGGAAGTACGAAGTCGGTGGCCACGTGTACTCAGTGGGGAGGAAGTACTACTCTAAGGTATTAGGCGTCGCCGAGGTTATAAGCGAGGAAGGAAAGGTGAGGGTAATACCACTTAAGGGTAAATACATACCTAGTGTAGGTGATATTGTTATCGGAAAGATAATAGATGTAGGTCTTGCCAACTGGGTAGTTGATATAAACTCCCCTTACCCGGCCGTTCTTCAGGTCTCAGAAGTTTTCTCGAGGCCTATAGTAACTTCAAAAGCTAGTTTAGCTAAAGTGTTGGATATAGGGGACGTAATAATAGCTAAAGTCATAGCGTTTGACTACGCTAGAGACCCTCTCCTAACCATTAAGGAATCAAAACTTGGTAAGGTGACTCGAGGTACGTTAGTCGAAATAACACCCTCTAAGGTACCAAGAGTCATCGGCAAGAAGGGTTCGATGGTTAAGATGATAAAGGAGTTGCTAGATGTTGACCTAGTGATAGGTAAAAATGGCAGGATACTAATACTTGGAAAGGATAAGGATTGGGAAGCTATAGCCGCACTAGCTATTAAGAAAATAGAGCTCGAAGCCCATACCCTAGGGCTTACCGACAGAGTTAAGGACTATATTAAGTCGCTTTTAGAGAAGGAGGAGAGGTAGGTAAGATGGGCGTTAAGGGAGAAACTGTTAGGCTGCTTGACGAGGAAGGGCGAAGGGTTGATGGAAGAAGGCTAGATGAACTAAGGCCCTTTAAGATAGAAGCAGGCGTACTAAAGAACGCCGATGGCTCAGCTTACATCGAGTTGGGAAATAATAAGATCCTCGTAGCTGTGTATGGACCTAGGGAGGTTCACCCCAGGCACCAGGCCCTCTCGGATAGAGTCCTCCTGAGGTGTAGGTATTCAATGCTCCCATTCTCCGTCGCTGAGAGGAAGAGTCCAGCACCTACGAGGCGGGAGATAGAGCTTTCAAAGGTTATAAGGGAAGCTTTGGAGCCCGCTATATTCGTAGAAGAGTTTCCAAGAACGGCGATTGACGTATTCATAGAGGTGATCGAGGCAGACGGAGGTACTCGTACAGCGTCTATTACCGCTGCGTCAGTTGCGCTAGCGGATGCCGGTATACCTATGCGTGACCTAGTAGCGGCGATTGCTGTTGGCAAGATCGACGGAAAGCTAGCTCTCGACATAAATGGGGTGGAAGACGAGCTAGGTGAGGGCGATATGCCCGTAGCAATGATGCCGAGGCTTGGCGAGATAACTTTGCTTCAAGCTGATGGGCGCTTTACGCCGGATGAGTTTCGACAAGCGCTTGAGTTAGCGCGTAAGGGTATCCTCACGCTATATGAGGCTCAGAAGAGGACACTTAAGGAGAAATACGAAAGGATAGCTAAAGAGGTGGGTGAGGTTGAGCGCTAGGGCTCACGAGGTTATTTCCGCATTAAAGAAGGACACTCTTCTCTCCTTGCTGAAGCGTAACGAAAGACTAGATGGTAGACGGCTAGATGAGTATAGAGATATTGACATAAAAGTAAACTTAGTGGGTAAGGCTGAGGGGTCAGCCCTAGTTCATCTAGGAGGGACAAAGGTAATAGCTGGCGTTAAGATCTCGGTGGGGAAGCCGTTTCCCGACACTCCCAATAAGGGAGTCCTAATAGTGAACGCCGAACTTATTCCAGTCGCATCTCCTACATTTGAGGCCGGCCCCCCTGGCGAGGACGATGTAGAGCTGGCCCGCGTGATCGATCGAGGAATTCGCAGCGCACCTATGCTAGACTTAGAGAAGTTAGTACTAGTTCCTGGGGAGAAGGTTTGGACCGTATTCGTCGACATCTATACGCTGGACCACGACGGGAACCTATTTGACGCTGCTGGACTTGCGGCAACGGCGGCATTACTAACGTCTAAGTTAAGGGAGGCTAAAGTCGAGGACGGAGAGCTTAAGATAACTGATAATGTAGTACCATTACCCTTAAAAAGCGTACCCGTGTTCGTAACCGTTGCGAAGATAGGTAATAAGTTACTTCTCGACCCGACCTATGAGGAGGAGCTAGTCATGGATGCGCGAATAACCTTCGCCTTCAACGAGGAGGGGGAAATCTGCTGTATACAGAAGGGTGGTGCGGGGAGCTTCAGCTACGATGAGATACTGCAGGCGATGGAAATGGCTAGAGAAGCTGCGCATAAGCTTAGAGCGCGTTTACCGCCGAAAAATGGCGCGAATGTTTAATATATGGGAGGCTAAGGGAGAAGGGGGTTGGCGTGGGGAGGACGAAAGTAGTTGGAAGTGCTGGGAGATTTGGAGCTAGGTACGGTGCTACGCTTCGACGCAGGGTAGCGATCATAGAAGCGAAGATGAGAGGGCCGCACCGATGCCCTCGCTGCTACACGGTTGGTACCGTTAAGAGGGTTAGTATAGGGATATGGACTTGTAGGAAGTGCGGCTATACGTTCGCAGGAGGCGCGTGGACCCCGAGGACCGAAATGGGGAAGACGTTCGCTCCTGAGGAGCTGAAGAAACTAGGGCTAAAGCGTTAGAAATGCCTCCAAGGCTGATAGTCACATCTTCTCGTCATGTAAACGCGCGTGTCAGGTCTCTCGTTAAAGAGCTCGCGAGAGTAATCCCCGGTGCGATTAAGCTCAATAGAGGCAAGCTAAGCATCGAGGAGCTCTTTTCTCTCGCTAAGGGATTAGGAGCTAAGAGAGTAGTTATAGTGTGTAGAGGCCTTATGGGGAATCCCGGTAGGATAATCTTCTTAGATACTAGCGAGGAGGAGGTGTCCTTTTACCCTTTAATACTGAGGATCTTAGGCGTTAAATTGGCTAGGGAGCATGGAGTAAAGGCCACAAGGCCGCGCGGCTTAGTCGTAGTGCCAGGGAACCTGGACGACGAGGTCGTGCAGTTATCTCAAGAGCTAGCTAGTGTGCTATGCTTGAACTGCATAGAGCTGCCCTTAGAAGAGCTAAGTTCGATTCAAGCTCACTACGGCGGTGCGCTGCTAGTAGAAAGGCGAGGGGGCAAGGCGTTTGTCCTGCGTTTCATAAATACCTCTGATTTAAAGCCTATAGGTCCTAGGCTCACTGTAGGGAACGTGGTGTACAGGCGATTACGATATGAGGAGGTCGTCACTAGAACTGGTACTGATCGTAAGGGGGATTAAGGACCTAAAGCACGTGTACTGGGCTATACGCCCTGAACTCAAAACACAACCTTCGGAACGAAGTAGAGCGGAAGCAACCTTGAGCCGTTCAGAGCTGATTCTTAGGATAACCGCCTCTGATGTTTCAAGCCTAAGGGCGGCGGCCAATAGCTACATGAGGATTATGAGGCCGGTCTTGGAACTCGGCGCGCTACTTTAATCAATATACGTCTAGATGCTCTAGTGAGGTGCAGGGGTATGGAAGTATCGCCTGCTACACGTGCTGACCTGAAGAGATATCAGGACGTTGCTGAAAGACTTAGGGTAGTCCTTTTAACGAAGCAACAGGTCCAAGTTAGGCTCTCGGAGATAGAGGGAGCTTTAAGGGAGCTTCAAGGCCTTAAAAGCGGGGACCGCGTATATAAAGTGGTAGGGTCGATAATAGTTAGCAAGAGCGTCGATGAGGTGGTTAAGGAGCTTAACGAAGCTAAGGAGAGCCTTGAGCTTAGGCTACAGGCCTTAAGCAAGCAGGAATCGCTATTAAAGAAGCAGCTTGAAGACCTAGAGCGGAGGCTGACTAGGCGCCTTGGTGGGGGAGGGTCTGCGGGTTAAGCGGCTTTCTAAGGAGGATAGGGAGAGGATTATCTTAGAGCTGGCTAAGTATATTGAAGGGAGAATAACCAGAGTGCTAGGGGTTAGCGCCGGGGACATCATTGTTTCCGTTTTTATAAGCGACGACTGGCCGTACGAGGTTGAAGTTGAGGTGCGTGCTATTACGAGGCTTCCTGTTCAAGGTAGCGAGCTTAACAAGATAATTAACAAAGCTATAGACGAAGGGATGGAGTTAATCAAACGTAAGTTAAGGGCGCTTGGCCTTAAAGAGGTGTGAAGCTTGCTTGATAAAATAGCTGAGCTAGCTAGGGGTTCAAGCGTATTAGTGACTACGCATGTTAACGCTGACCCAGATGCCCTAGCATCTGCATACTTAATCGCGCATACGGCTAAGTTAGTAGGCGCCAACCACGTAGACGTATTCCTCCCTGAAGGGCCTAGCGCTGTCTCAAAGAAGATAATGCGAGAGCTTATGCTTCCCAAGCCCGTAGATAAGTTAAGTATCACCTACGATGTGGTCATAATTGTGGATACTTCCTGCAGTGAACTTTTAGGCCCTGCTAAAGATCTAGTAGAGAGAAGCGCCGTCGCGATAATCGACCATCACGTAAGCGGGGGGGATTTGATAGAGAGAGCAAGACTTGCTATAGTAGAGCAGGAGATAGCGACTTCGGTCATAATTGCTGACCTAATGATAAACGGCGGCTTGAGACCTAACGCTAAGCTTTCAACGCTAGCTCTCTGCGGCATATTGTACGATTCCAGGCGGTTTGCGCGCGCCACTCCACGTGCGCTAAAGGTTACTGCATCTCTTATAGAGTTGGGAGGAGCCTATGATAAAGCCCTTAGATTGCTAAGCGAAGAGCAGCCCCTTTCTGAGAAAATCGCTAAGCTAAAAGGGGCGCAAAGAGCTATTATCGTTAGGTTCTCCACATTTCTAATAGCAGCTAGTCAGGTTAGTGCTCACGAAGCTGCGGTAGCTAGGGCCCTTCTCTCACTAGGAGCAGACGTTGCTGTAGTGGCAGGTGGTAAACGAGGAGAGGTAAGGATATGCGCTAGGGCTTCGCCTAACTTCGTTAAGAAAACTGGAGTTAGGCTAGGGGAGTTTATGTCCGAACTGGCTAGGTACATACCCGGTAAGGGAGGCGGCCACGACCAGGCAGCGGGCTTCAATGGAAGAGGAGATCCCAGCCGAGCCCTTAATCTCACAGTGAGGCTTCTCTTAAGTAAGCTGGCGAGTAGCGGGTTCAGGACTACTGGGCCTGAGCAGGGGCTGGGGGAGTTTTAAGCGGTATTTCGAAGGTGGGCGTTAGTACCTTGATCTTCCTTACCTCAGCCTTTTTGAGGGGGTAGATCTTCCTAGCCCTCGCCTCTATTTCAGCTGCGATCCTACCGAGTACAGCTTCTTGTATGAACTCGTCAAAGGTTAGCTCCTTAGCTTTCTCGTCTATTATCTCGAACATTATCTTCCTAATAGCTCTCTTTTGAGAAGTCTTTACACGGTTTTGGGTAACGGCCATCGCCATTACCCTGAGCCGTACGCCGTCCTTAGTTACTACATCTCTTATGGCGTCGATGCGTGAGGTTCCACGCCTAACTAGGCTCCTAATGTAATCGTTCGTTAGCTCGAAGCCTTTAAACTGCGTATAGGCGACATCGCCATCTACCTTAACAACTTGGAATTTTAGCTTAATAGGTAGCTGGGAGATATCTTTTGTTATATCGTAAAAGCTAACCTCTATCGTCCTGCCAATCATGCTTTTCTCGTCATTGGCCGGAACTACTCCTAGCTCTGCAAAGCCGAATGCGCTAGACGCTAGCACGGTAAACCACTTTTTCATCATCCACTTGTCTCTAGCAGCGCGTGAGGACCTTCCGCTCATTTATTAACCCCCAACCTCGCGCAGACAGCTCTATGTCTTATAAATCATTCTCTAAGGAGGTTAGAGTACCTCCTAAGTCTCCTATACGTATCGGGTAGAGCCTCGGGGAGGACTTTCGTCTCAGCTACTACAGGCATGAAGTTAGTATCGCCTACCCACCTAGGCACTATATGGACGTGAACGTGCTCCTCAAGCCCTGCACCAGCGGCACGTCCTAGGTTTACGCCGACATTAAATCCGTCAGGGTTAAACGCCTTTCTCAAGATCTTAATCGCGGAGGATACTAGTTTGAATAGAGCTGCTAGCTCATCGTCTGAGAGGTCCTCTATTGAAGGGACGTGCTTTAGCGGTGCTGCTAGGAGATGTCCGGTATTATACGGGTAGAGGTTCATTAGTAAGATTGTCTTTTTACCTTTAAATAATACGTATTTTTCTTCATAGTTTTCTAACTTTGCAGCCTCGCATATAAAGCAGTTGCGTCGCTTACCCGCTTCCTTAACGTATTTCATTCTCCAGGGAGCCCATAGGATCTTCATCCTTACACCCGTTTTCGTTAGGTCGCTAGGCTTTTTAGCTCCATAGCCCTTATAAGGGTGCAGTGATGAAGGAGGTGAAAGCGGAATAGTGAAGAGAGGTTGCCGGCTGATGCGTCTTGACGGAGTCTCTTTGTATTAAGCGTAGCCGCTTCTTAAAGGAGGGGGAATTTAAGAGGTATCTCGCCCTAGTTAGAACTATCGGGCGCTACGATCCAGAGAGTAGAAGCTGGATAGTAGATCCTAAAAAAGTCCTTTCACTTAATGCTAGCGAGTTAAAAAGAGTCCTTAAAGATCTAAGCAAGTATGCACAGATCGATGGTAGTGCAGTTTGGAAGCTTAGGTCGAAGGTAATAATTGATGGGGGTTTTAGAATATACGCGGCCCCAGAATTAAGGAACGATGTGATAAGAGTTCTTTCTGACCTTATAGAGCCTGTAGAAGAGGGGTATAAGTTAAGGAGTATCGTGGGGCTCAACTCCGCTAAGGAGAGGCTTAAAAGGCTGGGACTAGAATTAATTTTCGAAAAACCGTTGGTTGCTAGATTATCTCGAGAGAATGGCATGCTTGAAATTTTACTAAGTACTTATGACGGAGAGGTTCTTAGGAAAATAAAGGACGCGTTAACGTTGACTTACTTCATTGAACGTGCGATAATAAGCCCTGAAGGAGAATACGAAGGATCCGAGATTATTGAGAGAAAGTTTCGCGTTTACAAGGTATTTAAGCTTAGTAACCAGGTGAAAATATACACATCGGTGGGCCTGCTGGATAAGGTTAAGGCATTGTTAACCGATCTCGGTTTCTTAGTAAAGGTTGATATAACTCCAAGACAAGCACATAAATTAAGTATAGAGCAGAAGTTTGAGCTACTTCCTCATCAGGAGGAGGCTTACATGGCTTGGGCTAGGAAAAAGAGGGGGACTATCGCTATATTCACTAGGGGGGGTAAGTCCTTTATAGCGCTCAAGGCTATAGCAGACTTAAAAGTACCGTCAATAATCTTCGTTACTACTAGAGAATTAGTTGAGACGTGGCGGATTTATCTTAAAAAATACTTAGGTATTAGCGATATTGGCATTCTAGGAGGTGGTGTAAAGAAACTCTCGATGATTACAATAGCTATCTACAATAGCGCCGTTAAATACTGTGATGAGCTAATAGGCAAGTTTGAGCTAGCTATATTCGACGAGGCTCATCACGTTCCCGCTACGACGTTTAAGGACGTAGCGATTAAGATAGACGCGTTATACAGGATGGCTCTCTCGGCTACACCACGGAGGAGGGATGGAAACGAGAAGCTCCTTTACGAGCTATGTGGGGATCTGATTTACAGCTTAGGCTACGAGGGCCTACTAGCACTTAGGATAGTTGCGCCTATAGAAGTGTTTGAGAGCATATTTGTAGAAAACGAAGATGAGAAGCTTGAGGCGTTGGTGAGTGTGCTTAAGCAGTACGAGTGGTCGCGAGCGATAGTTTTTACTCAGAGGCTTAGTACAGCGCAAAAGGTATACGAGTTCCTCATAAGGAAGGGATTTAAAGCGACGCTAATTACCGGTAAAACTCCTAGCGCTAAAAGAGATCTAGCCTTTAGGCTATTCTCTCAGGGCTATTATAAGATCGTAGTGACAACAACGGTTCTAGATGAGGGAATAACGGTACCTGACGCTGACATGGCTATAATTTACGAGGGAACGGGGGAAGGGAGGCAAATGATACAAAGAATAGGTAGAGTGCTAGGGTATAAACCTGGTAAGACAGCTAAGATAATTGAGATAATTAATATTTCTGTACCTAGAGAGAAATACGCTTACCTTAGGCGTAAATGGGTTAAAGAGCTGTACATGGTTCCTGGACTAAAAAGGCATGTAGAAATCGAGAAGACCAGAAGATTACTTGGGGAGGTATAGGCTATATTATCCATTTACGCTGCTTAATTTTCTCAGGAATGTATACCTGCGTGAGGAATTTAAAGCCATGACCGCTTAAGGCCTCAATTTCTACCTTCTCCTTTTTCTTAAGAAACAGCTTTAGCTGGCGCATCCACTCCTTAGATTCCCTAAACCACGGATAGTTCACGAGCTCCTTAGCTCTCTTTAAATCTCTATCGGTAGCCTTAATTATGTAATTTCTTGGGATCTTGTACTCCTCTATATCAGTAACCGTAAGCCCTAGGAACCTAGCCTCTGGAGTAGCTAGAAGCTCGCTTTCGTAGCTTAATGATATGGATCCACTCCTATAGACGCTATAGATGTAAAAGCCATAGGGATCGGCGTCTGTTAGGACGTATACTGGTAGCCCGAACTCCTCCCAGAGACGGCGTACCATCCTCCTAGTAGCTCTATCGGGCTGGCCCTTACCGGTTATAAGCACGCAGTTATGTTTTCTCCAGAACTCCTCCTCGTTTAACCGTTCGAAGATAGCATCCTTTTCAACAACAAGTACGTAGTCGGCGTCTACCCTGAGTATCTCTAGCTTATCAACGTTTGGAGGTACTGCGTAGGCTCCACTACCTAGGCGAGATAGGTCGATTTCGTAGCCCTTAGACCTAACGATTACGTTTCCTACAATTTTACCTTTAGCATCGTGCATTATTCCCATATGCTCCCTTAGCAGACCGGTGGCTACTTCTATATCCTGGATGACGGAATTAGATTCTCGCTGGTCATCCCATGTCTCCTCTCTACGTCTTCTCCCGAATTCATCTATGTACGTTATCGTGTGTTTACCTGTATAGTAAAGATCCCTTATTGTAGGGTAATCTCCTTCGCGTCTGGCTTTAACTATTAAGGATAGCATAAGGACAGTTTGCATGAATTTCTTGGCTTCGCCCATATCGAAGAACTCTCTTACGGCTTTTCTAGGTCCTAGTCTCAAAATCTTAGCCTCCTTATCCCATATCGTGTTTGACAATGTCCTGACCGGTATCTCTATCTTAGGGCTACGGCCTTCGATTATCTGTTGAGCTATCTTACGCCCGAAGTCCTCCAGTATTTTAAGCACTTCTTCCTCGTTAACTACAGGCTTCCTCCCTATACTCCTCGCTGACATTCACCTCCCGCCCCCTACGCGATAACTCGCGCCTTAGCAAGGCTAGGAGCTTCCTCTTAAGAACCTTCTCCTCATGTCCACTAACATAGCTTAAAGCCCTTACTACCTCGTTAAGGTACTTTTTAACTGTTACTTCTTTGCGTTTAACCTCGTACAGCCTCTCTATCTTTGAAAGGTAGGATCTTAGCTTCCTCGCAACATCCCTTATAGCAATCGTTAGCTCTCTCTCAACCTCCGGAACGTCTGCTATTGCCTCCTTACCGACGCCCTTGAATGGGATCTTTGTAGAGCATATGTGCGTAACTATGGCTAGTTTAGCCGGGAATTTAACCTTGTAAATGCTCCAATCGATGGAGGCTATAACCTTTCTAGAGACGTCTACTCCCTCGTCATAGAGTAGCGGTATCCTATTCGCGAACCTTAGGAGCAGTGGACTATTGGACTCTGGCACTTCTCCCCCGTACGCTAAGGCTACCTCAACAATGAAGGGGTGTCCACCGTACGATGCTGGAGGCCTAGAGACTACGGCTACGAACTCGGGCTTTAGCACGTTCTCCACGCCTCGCTTCAATAGCTCTTCTCCAAGAGGTGATAGAGTTATGGGCTTAGGGCGTCTCCACTTTGGGAACTCCCTCATCCTGCTTGCAAGCCTCTCTAAGTCTCTGAGGCCTAGCTCTTTAAGCTTCATATTAGGGTCGAAGCCCGCCCACACGCAGAACTTTCGAGCGGTTATTTGACCTACGCCGTCGAAGTTGCTCATTAAAAACTCAGCTAGTGTCTTAGATCTTCCGAACTTCCTAATCAGGCTTCTAAGCAGCTCGACGTCAACTCCGCATGGGTGGTGCTTACCTACCTGGGGCGGCTCAGGTAGCTTGTCCGATGCTCTCTCCAGCTTCAAGTTGATATCGGGCCCCTCCAGCGTTATCTTAGCGTAAGGGGCTATTAGTGCGGTTCTCCTAATGTACTCCTCTATCCTAGACTTAGCCATATACCAATTGCCGTTAAGCGTTAGCTCAACGATTGTCCCATGCCAATTTTCAACGAGCCTCCTAACTTTTAGTTCAGTGATAATAGGGAGGTTCTTTTCGATGTCTATTAATAGCTTGTACTCATATTCAAATTTACTCCTTCGTGTCGAGCTTTTAACGTATATGGGTCTAGCGGTCGTAATCTGAGCGTATAGGACTGCCATCTTAACTCCCAGACCGAAGACTCCTCGTGCCTGACGAAGGACATACTTTGAACCGTAAAATACACGGGCAAACGCGTTCGGGATCTCGCTGGGAGGTATGCCTATGCCGTTGTCTTCCACCCTTACGGTTACCTTCTCCTGATCCTCCTTATCTAACTTCACTATCACTTTTATCTCCGGCAATATTCCGTGCATTTCTGTAGCATCTAGCGAATTCTCTACGAGCTCTCTAACTGTCTGATAAAGCGCTCTAGTCGGATTCGAGAACCCAGCTATCTCCCTATTTCTATAGAAGAACTCTGAAGGGCTTAAGCCTCTATACTTCTCCAAGGGACATCACCATAAGCTCCGTAGAGGAGCCTCTTAGAGGATATTAAAGTTGCTTTAATACATACGTAGGAGTTATAGAATAGGTCGATCGATACATGTTAAGCTTAAATTACACACCTTAAGATATATAATTTAACACTATTCCTTCCCCTTAAGAGCATAAGGATAGCTAGAGCTAGTATAGCTACTATCGCTACTATCAACGCCCACCGCTCCATAATATCACCGTCGTATTACCACTGTATTACGGTCGATAGTTGTAGGAAGGTGTAGTTATAGGAGACGTTTAGAATGGGCTTTCGCGCTTTTAAGGCATTTAAAAGTAGCTGTAGGGAGGCTTGAGGCGAAGGGTCTTCGCTTACTATATAAACCTATTAGCCGTTCTTGCCTTAGAGGTTGCCCACGCAGTACCTGAGGAGCAGTATGTAAATATTCTAAAGGCCATATTTGATCCAGTACAGGCAATTGTAGAGACCCTGTTCGCACTGGCCTTTGGAGTAGGATTAATGGGGTTCTTCGTGTTAGTTGCTAGAGGACTGTTAAACTGGTCTATAGGCGGAAGCATTGGCAGGTCTGTGGCTCTGAGGAATTTCGAATCAGCCGTTGAAGTACTAGCTGTAATTCCAATATCATTCATAATTGTAGAGGCGTTAAAGGCTACCGGTATTGAGGGAGCGTCACAGGTTGCCGAGCTCATGGAGGATATGCTCTTGGACGGCTTCGAGAACATACTGTCTATACTTAGGGCATAGCCATGGTCTCGGTCCCGATAGAATACAGCGCTGTAGCTGTAGGAGTAGCTGCGTTAACCTGCTATGGCATTATATTGTGGAATCTAGGACAACGCAACCGGGCGCTGGTCTATTTTGAGATGGCCGCTAATGTGCTGGTAATGCTAGGATTTGTTGCGCTGATTTTTCAAGTTGCCGATAAGTTAGTAGAAATATTATTTAAAGAGAGCTTCGGGATCGGAGGGCTTCCTGGAGCTGAAGCCGTGAAGATTGCTTCGGAGAGGTTAGCTAGGGCGCATTCCTTAGCTGTTCACTGGATAAAGTATATCGCGGCTGTAAGGGCGGCTTTATCCCTTATGCCCTTCCTATCATCCCTAAGCTTAGTCCTAGGTGCGGCTACCGACTGGTGCGTATATAGCCTTTCGGTGGCTGCGTCTACGTTCCTAGCCCTATCTGTGCTCTCGAGAATACTCTCCCATTTAATGCCGCCTTTCCTGGTATTCAGCGCGACCCTAACTACCTTACCGAGGCTTAGGAAGATAGGTGCTTCACTTCTCTCTGTATATCTCGTGATGGGAGTAGCCCTATGTATTGCAGGCTCAATAGCGCATGATACGTGTGAACGCCTAGATTCTCAGGGGCTTACCCCTCCGATAAGCGATTGGGATACGCTAGTGAGCTCGATAAACCCGCTAGTGTGGAGGGAAGTTCCCGATAAAGCCGCTAAAGCAACATGGGAGCTTTTCGGAGCCGCAATTAACTGTATGCTATCGGTTATCGTAGGTACTGCTCTCACGGCAGCTGCGTCGATAGCGCTAGGAGGAGTATACATTAGCCTGAGGGTTTAGGGTATGGACGCTATAAGCCTTATAACCACGTCCTTATGCATCTCCCTAGCCCTCGAAACGTATTTTCTCATAAAAGAATGGCTTACGGGAAAGCGCCGTCAAGCTGTAAGCCAGCTGGCTAATATGGCTGTATCTGTGCTATGCTACGTCTTCTCGCTCTACGTCATAGATCCAGGTAATGTAGCTAGCTTACTCGGTGTCAGTGGTCAACTACTGTCCTTGGAGGAAGCTATAGATAGGGCTAATTCCGCGTTAAGGGTAATTAGTGAAAGCTTTGCGAGTTCTCTAAGCTCCTATTCCTTAGCAGTAGCTGTTCAAAGCGCGGTAAGCGTGTCCCTCTCCTCCCTCCCTCAAGATATCTCAGAGATGATATTACCCTTACTAAGCTATATTGAGCCCGCTTCCTGCGTTTTTAGAACTCTAACTTCAATATGTGGTTACCTATCTCTAGCAGCATACGTGTTAATTCTGCTTTTAATGCTGGCTAAACAACTAGGAAAGGTTATGTTAAATTTAGGGGCGTCATTAATTATTATACGTTTCACCCGTAGGATAGGTCTAGTAATGCTAGCATGGGGTTTAGCTTTATGCTGCATACTCCCCTTATTAACTAATTTAGCCTTACCTGCTATCAAGTATGCAGAAGATGTGCAAAAATCAGCTTTCCCTAGGTTAGGGTACTTAATCTTAGAGGTAAGGGGTCTGCCTCGGTATAGCGTGCTGCTACTAGAAAAGGTGGATGAGAACTGCTCGTGTAACCTTAAAAGACTCTTTGCTGTTAATATCAATCAGTCAAGGAAAATAATATTATTGCCTATAGGTAAATATAGAATTAAAGGATTACTTGTATATTGGACATTGATTAGGCATCCTAAAATTACTAACCGTAGCTTTAAGGTGTTAGAATTAAATAAAACAATTGTGAAAATTGATTTTGAAGAAATTGACATTAATGCTAATGAGGAAGGGCTAGCTGGTGGTTTGTCCTTATGTCTCCTTAACGGTAAACGAATTAAGCCTCAAAATACTAAGAAAGGATTGAAGTATTCAGCTCTTCTAGTAGCTGGAGACATACTAGAGGTTTGGAATATAGGAGGGGAGCCTCAAATTTCAAAAACGCCCTCAGCCGGACTAGATATACGAGTTATTAAAGATAATAATTTGCCTAACTGGATTTCTTATGCCGAAGGAGTAAAGTTAGCTGAATATATACACATTGAATACGCCCGATGGTGGAAGCGTGTAATCGGGCTAACGGTAAACGACCTATGGGAGAAATATGCTAATGTATCTGGGAATATTATCTCGCCTAGTACAATTGTGAGAATTAAAAGATATTTAAGTAAAATGAGGCCTTTATGGTGGCATCCTTATTTAAAAATTAACCATATGCTAATACTAGCCTATGCTGTTAACGAAACTGGTTACAAGGACTTTCTAGAGGTAACAATCTACATACCTAGGAGTAATTACTGGAACTTAAGCTACCTATTCCTTAACCCTCAATGGAGCTACTTAACCGAGAAGGGAGCTAATAGCGGGGTTAGCGCTATCCTCTCCCTTCCCACGATAATAATTGAGTTCGTTATCTCTTTCCTTGCGCTAGATGCCCTAGCCGCAATGCTAGGAGCTCCATCGTTTACAAGTACTGTAGCTATGCCAGCGTACGCAGCTGTGCTTCACAGCCTTAGCGTTGCCTCCTCCTCTGTTAGATACTACTTTAATCAGATAATTAGACGAAAAATGCCTTTTCTTAAAGCCCTAGATGCCAAGCCCTCATTAAGTAGAATTTTAGAGCGGACGTTAAGTAGGAGGTTAAGTAGAATTCGCTCCGACATAGAGAGGCTAGAGAGGGAGAGCTTAAAAGTTAGAGAGGTAGTAGCACAGGATATCTCTAAGGAATACTGCTGGTTTCGCTCTAGAGGACGTAAACTAACGCCTATAGAGGCGGTGAGTAAGGAGAGCTTACGCGAGCTAAAAAGGGAGGTCATTAGCTCTAGTAAAGGAGACCTTCAGCTGACGGCGGCCTGTGCGCTGTTAGCTGAGGGTGTATTGAAAGGAGAGGAGTGGGCCTTTCCTATAGCTCTTCAACTTAAGAAATTTTTAGCTCTCACCGACGCTTTAGAGCGTCTAACGACGATTAAGCACGGCACCGTCCAGAGGCTTAAGTCCTTATTTTCTCTCTACGTACATAGCTTAAGTAGGGGGCGCGTAGAGGAGGCTAAACACAGGTTAAGGATTTTAGAGAAGGAAGTTCATAGAGTAATAAGCACGTTAACCCCATTTGAACTCAAACTAGTGGCTAGCGAGCTCTCAGAGATAGGGATTCTCGGACCATATCGTATAATTACCGAAAGCAACCGTCTTAAGAGTACGTTAATAAGTACTGATTGGTTAAGCTATACTTACCATGTTGCAAAGAAATTTAGAGAAGAAGGCCTTAAGTACGCTAATGAAGTTTTAAAACTTATCGATCGTGCCGTTTTTAGCGACTTATCTATACATTATCCGGATATTTTAACATCATTAAGGTTATTATTTAAAGAAATTAAAAGAAAGAATTTAAAAACTATAGAGATTGAGAAGGTGTTAAATAGTGCCGAACGAGCGCTATTTTACTTACCTCCTTGGATAGCTGGAGATCTAAACAAGGATTTTGCTAATGCAGTAGGGAAATACGTGTTTGTGCATGCTTGTAAGTTACCTAGCGTTAAATCACTGTTACACTATGTTTTACTTGAATACTCTAGATTTTTGCATAAAGACTTCGAATTAAAGGAACTTTACATTATATTCTCAAACATGCATGTATATGAAAAATATGTACGATCAGTTAGGAAGGCTAAAGAAATTCTAGAGTTGGTAATTAAAGAGGAAGCTTATGAGGCAATAAGCGAAGTTTACGATGCATTAAATATGGCTATCGATTCATTGATACAATTAAACAATATATGCGTTAGTGAGGGGGTTAACCCTAAGTTCGTACGTCGGCAGCTAAGGAACTTAAGGGAGCTTATTTCGCAAATAAGCACTTTAGAAGAGGAAATGGGCGGCTATGCTGAGGGCTAGGGTCCTTGCAGCATTGCTAATCGTCTCATTCATACTGTACTATAATATAAATAAGGTACTGGGACTATTAACAATGTCATTCTCTTTAGCTAGCTTATTTCCGCTCCTCCTCCTATTTACTTATGAGAGATTATATGGTGTACCTTTGCCCTCAAGAACTAGAGGCGGTTTAGCGCTAGTAGAGGACATAGGCCGTAGGAAGAAGATAACCGTCTTTCTTAAAGTAGTAGACGTTAGACATGGGTTTTTCGACCTCTCTCCCATACAGCTTTACGGTAGAGCTAGATATCTTCTAGACGGCTCAATGCTCGACCCTGAGAGCGAGCTATACATCATATATACAAACTTGCCTAGAGGTGTTTTAAATGCTTACATAGCATTAGGCATTACTATAGAAAACTTCGAAGATGCTAGAAAAAAGATAAAGCAGATTATACTTACGTTAAAGAAACACCTTTTGGGATGTGGCGTCATATGTAGTTATGCTAAGCCTTATGAAATAAGTGTAGGTAAGTTCTTCGAAAAAACTAAGACAAGCTATAATTTAGTTATACTTACAACTGTAAGTTTAGTTATACTAATGCTATTATCCTCAAGCCTAGTGGTAAGGGTAATTTATGCGTATGGCACAGTATTATTAACTTCTTGCTTAATATTAAAGAGGAGTCTAGGTCCGAGTTTTAAGGTAAAAGGCGTCACCTTAACATTAGTTTCGAACGAAGCATTGTATAGCAATCCCAGTACACTAGACTTGTTACAGAGAAGCAGGTGGATTAATAGCATACTTTACCGCTTAAATGAAGACTTTCTCCTAGTTATTAAAGTGAAAATCGCGCCTCCTCACGTCTCAGATATCCTAGAGAGGGAAAGCTATAGAGCCTACGAACTTGGCACCGCACTAGATAAGTTATCCATAGTATCTAGGGCAAGTAGGCTGTACACTATAGTGGAACGCAGATTTAGGCGAAGAGAGAGCCTCTACGAAGTCAACGTTGTAGCTCTATGTAAAAGTAAAGACGATGCTTTTAAATTATCTAGAAGTCTCGGGGCCATAGGATTAAAACTAAGGAAACCTTTACTACTTACTCCAGTCCTCGCGGTGATTCCCCTATGAGGGCTTATGAGCTAATCGCGAAGCTATCTAGCATCGTAACGCCAAAAGTATACGCATTAACGAGTGATCTTATACCGTTAATGCCTATCTCAACGCTCCTACCGGCGGAGGCAGGAGAAGGCATCCTAGTTGGCTACGATGAGCTAGGCAGGCCTATATACCTGGATTTCGAGAAGTTGCCAAATGCGCACGGAGTCATAACGGGGACTACGGGCTCCGGCAAAAGTACGCTCGCACGAAGCCTAGCTCTATCCGTTTACGAGGAAGGAGTAAGGGTGCTCTTCGTAGATCCCCATGGTGAGCACTGCCAGTTTGTAGAGAAGTTCGGCGGCATATCCTTAGATCTCAGGGCAAGAGTT
>CAZAZN010000010.1:0-9454 GCA_964489665.1 uncultured Thermofilaceae archaeon | reverse complement strand
TTAAATCAACTGCCAAGCCAGATACCTCTAGAAGTTTACCAACTTGTAGGTTTTCTAATATTCCTACCTGGACCCAAGGAGTACGTCGACGAGCTCGCCTCCTTAGCCCTCCTAAGCGAAGACGATAGGGACTTCCTCCTCTTTGGAATACGAGGAACAGGAATCGTCGTCAGGCAAGGAGATCCACGACCTAGAAGGTTAAGGCTAGCCATTAGGGAAGAGGCAATAATCCGCTAATAGCGCAACTCACGAAATAGATCTCCTAGGGGGATAGCCTTCTTCCCTACGTAAACTACATAAAGCTCCCCGAACAAAGCCTGTAAGGGGCCGTAGTCTAGCTTGGTAGGATGCCGGCCTGGGGAGCTTGCCAAGGCCCGGTCCGCCGGTGGTCCCGGGTTCAAATCCCGGCGGCCCCACCACTTGTACGATATATTCCTTGGCTTGGCCTATCGGTAGAAGCTGAAGCTGTCTTTTCTCCCTAAGGGTTAACTAAACAAACCGAATTCTGACGACGGTTAGAGCCTGCAACTCAGGGTGACGTAGAGGTAGCATCGAATGCTTAGAGGAATGCAATTCGTGATGAAAAGTAGATGTTCACATTTACTTTCGTTTCTTCGGAATAGTAAATAAGATAAGAACTCTAAGAATGGCTAGCTGTTGCTAAGCTACAGCTCAATTTAATCCTTAGTGAGAACTCAAGAGGTTCTTATCGCTTACCCCCTCGCTAATAGCTCAAGAGATCCGTAAGCGGTAAGACTTATAGGCTTTCATTGTTTGAGTTGGGTAGCCAAGGCAGGGATTTACATGTCCGACAACGTCGAAGCCCTAAAGGCTAGGCTCACAGAGCTGAAGAATGAGCTAAGGCGGCTGGAGGAGGAGGCTAGGGAGGCTAGACGACAGAGGGACGAGTATAATAGTGAAGTTAAGAAGATAGCAGCCGAGATCAGGGCTCTTATCGAGAAGCTAAGCACCTTAAGGGCTGAAATAGCTGAGGTTAGAAGTAAGAAGAACGAGGTTTTCGAGAAGCTTAAGGCCTTAAGGGAGGAGAGGCGTAAGCTTATCGACGAGATCAGGAGCCTTAGGGAAGAGGCTAGAAGGCTGAGGGAAGAGCTGAGGACGCTAAGAGGAACTCTACACGTTCCGAGGAGAAGGTTAGACGAAGAGGAGCTAAGGGAGCGGCTAGAGAGGCTTGAATGGGAGTACCAGACAAGGCCGCTATTGCCGGAGGAGGAGCGAAGCCTAGTGGAGAGGATTAAGACCGTGGAGGCTTTATACATAAGCGTTAGGAGGATAAACGAGATAAGGAGTAGGCTTGAGGATATCCGGAGTGAAATTGAGCTTAAGAGGACGAAGCTTAACGATCTGCAGAGTAAGATCGAGCCTTTAGCCGAGCAGTACCTAAGCCTTAAGGAGAAGCTTTCTCAGCTAAAGGCGAAGAGGGACGAGCTAAGGGCTATGATTGACAACTTGAGGGCTAAACGCGACGCGCTCAGAGAGGAGGCGAATAAGTTCCATAACCGGTACATCGAGTTGAGCGCCAAGCTTAAGGAGCTTCGGAGCGAAGTAGAGCGCGTAGCGCTATTGATAAAGGCGGCTGAGATCTCGCAGGCACTTGAGAGGCGCAGGAGGGTAATGTTTGAGCGGGCCCTTAAAGTGCTGGATAAGTATAAGCGCGGAGAGAGGTTAACGTTAGAGGAGTTCAAGCTACTTCTAGAGTTTAACATGCTGCCTACAGCGGAGAAGAAGGCTTAACGCTTAGAAGTACCTATCAGAGAGGTACTCTGGGAGTTCGAAATCCTCACCGCCCATATATATTTTCTGTAATTCACTGTATATATTGCTAAACCCCTCCATATTCTTGGAGGATATAACGTAGAAATCGAAGGTATCCATGAAGTCTTTAACGAAGTTTAGGAGCCCCTTACCAGCTAATCTCTCGATGCCCTTAAGCTCCATTTCGAGGTCGCATTCAAAGGAGTCGGGGTCATCGCACCATCTAAGTATGCGCTCAAGCTCCTTTGTGCTAAGCAGATCTGCTTTGTTAAGGGCATTTATCTGCGGAAGCTTAATCCTGCAGAGCACGGAGACTGCTAAGAAAACTTGAGAGAGGAAGCTTGAAGGGCTTGTAGATAGAGTGGCGTCCATTAGGAATACTACAGCAGCCCTATCCTGGGTTAGTAATCTTAAAACCGCTTCGCCGCTCCTCCTAAATACGAACAGCTCCATTTGCCCTGGAGTATCCACTAATACGTATCCTTCCTTAAAGGGCTCTATCTCCTCCCTTAAGCGCTCAAGATAGCCGAGGAGCATATCCATCGACGCGATTATAGCCCCGTTAGGCCCCAGCTCAAAAGACTCCATAACGCTCCTAGCATCGACGTACTCTCTCACGTCGACATCCGGCACGTAGGGTAATTGCTCGGCGGCAGGGTCTAGGTTGACGAGCAGTACTGGAACTGCCTCACTCCTCGCCCACTCGGCGAAGTTCGCGGTAAAGGTAGTTTTCCCCGAGCCGGCAGGGCCTATGATAAATACGCTAAGCGCCATGTTCTTCGCGACCTAGCCACCACTCTAGATATTCCTTAGCCTTACTCCTACTCTCTTCCTCGTATTCTCTTAGGAGACTTTCCCTCATCTCATCTAGCTGCTCTCTTGTAAGCACTAGCCCGCAGCTTGTACAGATGTATGTCTTAGCGCTCCTATTGTAAATCATCTTACCTCCGCACTCTGGACACCTAGGCATGGAACCCCCCTCGTTCTGTAAATAGCTAAGGAGGAGCGGCATATATTCGTCTTCTCCTCTCTCAGAATGGAGCGTAAGGGTCAAGGTTTTAAGCTAGGAAGTCTGGCTTCTAGCCGAGGTCTAGGCTGTGGTCGACGCCTATGCCCATGCGTACGGTTAGCAGAGCGCTAAAGGGTATCGCGGTTTTCTATGTTGGTAAAGACGAGAAAGTAGTAAAAATAGACCTGCAAGTATCCGGCTTAGGACCCTTAAGGCCTAGCAGCAGGTATTCGCGCTATTTCAGGTTACTAGACGACTTTGCCCTTAACATAGGCATCGGTAAGGGCTTGCTAAAGGAGGACGGGGTTTGCTACTTCAGCTCTAAGCCCGTACTGTGCAGGCTCTATAGGGACCCGGTTACCTGGCGTATCGAGTACGTCGTGCTAGCGGCCTTTCAACCTGGCCTAATAGCGCGTTTAACTGGGAAGCTCGAGGAGAACTACTGGAAAAGGGTATTCCTCCTCGACATAGCAAGCGCTCGTCATCCAAGCGCGTTTAAGGGCTGGCATTAGGGTTTTACTGCCACGACGCAATAGCCTTTAATAGCCCTCACGACGATGAAGCCCGCGGCGCGTAGTCGCTGAATCACACCACGCTGGACGTCTACCCCCCTACTTCGCCCCGGAGCACCTGTGTAATGCACCATTACACCACCTCTGCGCATAACTCTGAAGATCTTCCTGTAAAAGCTTAGACTATAAAGCTCGCCTGCTAAAGCGAAGCATGGTGGATCGTGAATTACCTTATCGAAAAACTCCCTTTCTAGCTCCTCAACTACTAGGTATGCGTCCCCAAGAACTACTTTTACCTTAGGATCAGCGAGACGCCTGGACCAGGGATTATACGATGCCAATTCTAGCACAAGGGGGTCCTTTTCTATGGAGAGAACGATCTTAGCTCCTCTTTCTAAGGAAGCAGTTGCCGTGTAACCCAGACCGGTACATATGTCGAGCACTTTGTCGCCTTTTTTAATGCGTGCTAAAGCAGCCTTCCTGCGAGCATCGCGCATTGGCTCTGTACCTACAATATTGTGCATGTGTATTCCGCTGATCTCTAGCGTAGGTGCTTTATCCTTACCTAAGTACTTTAACTTGTAGAATTTTCCTTCATCGCTCGACGCTATTAAGGGAAAGATATTCTCGCCCTTCTTCTTAAGGAAGTATACATAATCCTCCTTCTTAACCGTCTCTTTCAACATTACCTTCTTAATCTTTTGACCGTTCGGTAATATAACGCTGTTATTATCTACTTCAACCGTTACCTCAGATAGCCATAAGTCTAAAGTAATGTTTAGCCTTCCTTTCTTTACCTTTAGGATTTTGGCTACTATATCGTAAGTAAACGTATACCCCTCCTTTGGTTTAAAATTTACTAGTTGTAGAGGCATGACATTAGCATCTACTAAGGTATCTCTTCCTCTTTCCAGGCCCCTCTATACACCCTTAGGGTCTTATTTGGATAGACTATAATGCCTTTGTCGGTTATTTCAAAGGGATGGCGACGCATGCTATGACTCGTCCCCCTCATTTTCCAAACTATGAGGCTTCTCTTCAACTCTCCTGCGACTTCGTCTAAATCAAGCCTAATTATGCCGTCGGCAGCGTGTTCTACTCCCGGACCTCCAAACCCTCTCTCTCCTACGCTTATCTGTGACACTAGTATTGATGTGCAACCCAACCCCGCTAAGACCTTCTTAAGCATCATCATTACGCCACGGGCAATAGCTGGTTTAGTTATGTATAGTGTTGTTACTGAGTCTATAACTACTCTCTCTGCACTTAAGTCTTTAATAGCTGTCCGAACTACTTCAATGAAATTCGAGAGATCATCTACAGACTTCACCACGTACCTCTCCCGCTTAGCAGCCTCGCCTATCCCTCCAGTAAACGCGTCTACTATTGCGAAGAGTCCTCGCTCTTCGTATGGCCTCACGTCCCAGCCAAACTGCGCCATGTTTATCCTAATCTGAACTGGATGTTCCTCCAGCGCTACTAGCACGCCCGGCTCTCCGCGCTTTAAGCCGTGAAATAGGTACTGTTGACCAAAGATCGTCTTTCCAGTTCCCGGCCCCCCAGACAAGAGAACTACGTTTCTGTAAGGTATTCCACCATGTAATATCTCGTCAAGTCCCGGTATCCCCGACTCTACCCTCCTAATCGGCATACGCCCCCCTCCTTTAGTAATGAGAGGGTTAGAAAGCTTTTTGAGCCAGCGTGAGAAAAAGAGAACGTCGATGATGAAAAACCATTAAGGGAGACTGGTGATCTATGCGAGCAGCCGCTGAGAGGCGTGGCAGATGACTAAGTGGGTACTTATGTGCGAAAAGTGCGGCTTTAAAAGGATAAAAGACCTAGGCTATAATCTCAGGGAGTTTAAGCGGGTTTACCTATACTGTCCATCTTGCGGATCAAACACCTTCTACGAAGTTCTCGGAATCGAGGATGATGAGGATAAGGACAGCGCTAACTCGTAAGCCCTCTCGGCCATCTCTGCACTATTATCCCAAGAGAAGCTCTGCTTTACTCTAAGCATACATCTCTCCCTTAATATCTTCTCGAAGTTTGGCATATCTATAAGCTGCTTTAAATTATCGTAAACTAAATCTTTAAGATAAGTTATGCTATAGTGCTCTAGGAGTTCGGAGCGGCACAATAAAACTACTAGAGAGATAATAGCGCGAGCTAGTTCTTGAGGATCCTCTGGGGGCACCAATAGCCCTACGCCTTCCTCGGGGTTATGCCTTAAATCTACGACTATCTCTTGGAGTCCGCCCACTTTGGAGGCTACGACGGGGTTTCCTGTTGAGAGCGCTTCGAGAGCCATTATGCCGAAAGGCTCCCATCTAGATGGGGCAACGAATAGGTCTGCGGATATATGGGCGAGGTGAAATATCGAAGGTGTTAAGCCGTAGACTATCCTAACGTTATCGGGATAAGCTTGAGCCATGTTAGCTAACTCACCTACTAGCCCCTCTTCTCCTCTAATAGGGAGTAGGAGCAGTAAGAATTTAACTTCCTTAAGTGATTGAATCACGTACTTAACAGCTTTGAGTAACACGTCAAACCCCTTCTGCCTACTTACGCGCCCGGTCGTCAAGACTAGGGGGCCATCGCTTAAGGGGGCGGGACATCTAGGCTTAAGGAACAATGGAGGGCCTATTGTTTCTACGAGACTTCTTAGGTAATCGTCGTCAATAACAGGCTCTTCGGGAGGTAGATTTGATAGAGCCTGTTCTAGGAGGTATCTCCTCCTTTCTCTCCTAGAGCTTGGCAAGTTAGGATGCTTAGCTAAGACTAAGGATGTTATTTTGTTTATTGACCAATCGCAACCGTTATATATGAACGTTGACTTACGCGCTATCCCGCTGTTAATAACCTTTATTATCTCCTCTAGATACGACTTACTAACAGTAGCTAGTAGATCAAATATTAACGCACCGAACTTCTCGAGTATACCATTAGCTTTATCGTAAGCCTCTCTGAAGCTAAGGGACTTAACCCTAAACTCGGGGTTAAGGAGGCATTCCTCAAATAGGTAGTGATTTGGAACCCACTTCCCTATGTACAAGTGTATTTGAAACAGGAACGCCGCGTCTGGAAACCTTTCCCTTAAAGCTGCACCTACCGGTACACTATGCCAATCGTTTACGTGAACGATATCGAGTCCGCGAAGATCGTTCTTAATAAGCTTGGAGACTAAGTCCATCGCTCTGCACATAAGGGTTATTTTCTTCTCCGTTAGACCTTCAGAGTAAACGATTGGATTACTAAGCACACTTCCATCGTCGGCTAAAAGTATGTATTTAACACCTGAGCGCACTGTAGTTAACGCCTTAATGTGTTCAGCTTGGCCCACGAGCTTTAGATCTTTAAGCCCCCCCTCTGAACCGTGAGAGGGCATCAGCACTACCACTTGATGACCTCTATTAGCTAGGCTTCGAGAAAGATTAGATACTACCTCCCCTAATCCACCGACCTTCTTAACGTCAGCGCTCTCCTGAGAGACGAATAATATCCTCAGTTTTTCCGTCACCGCTGAGTATGTTTATGAACTCGTTAAAAGGCACTACTATATCAACTTGTACTTTAAGGTTTTCAACTATTTCTCTATATTCCGCTAGGATAACCCTTAATTTCTTAAAGTAACCATTTTTCGTTGAATAGGTGCTAATTTCTTTAATTCTACTCTCTACCTCCAGTAAGATAAGCTTAGCTTTATCTATAGTCCTAAGCCTCTCGGCTTCTAACTTATTCCTTAGCTTAATGTACTCGCCCTTAGATAGCTCACCTCTTAAGTACTGCTCGTCTAACATCAAAAGCTCGTCCCTACAGCTCTTTACTTTTTTGAGAAGTTCTCTAATTTCCCTAATGTATTTCTCGCACTCCATCTCAAGGCTATGCCTCAATACGTTTGTAAACTCTAGACTCTCAACGTACCTTAGGTGATCTCCGAGGAACAGCAATTTGTCCGGCGGTAAAGTTATCGCTATGTTAGTAGGCGATTTTACCTCGATGCACTTAGCTTTTCCTGTGCGCTTAACTATCCAGATCCTTGACACGTAGCCCACAAATCTACCCTCGCCGTCCACCACTTTCAAACCTAGGAGCTTCTGCAGTTTTCCCTTGCCTTTAATCTGGGATAACCTTCTCCCGCTAGCATACCTCTCCATAAGGATCCGGCTATAACTCTCGCCAGAAAGATATCGCAATGACTATCTCCTTAAACGGGAATATCGGGGTTAGACCAGTGTAGTACCGTTACCAGTGTGAAAACTTGTCCGAAGCTATGAAGCGTAAAGTATAATCCCCTCCTCTTAAAGCGCTTAAAGGAGGTGTGGCAGATTTGGACGGGCAGAGCACTTTAGATGTCATAACGTTCTTCATCTTCCTAATGTTGTACGCCTACATCTCAAGGGAGCTGGAGATATGGAGGATGGCAAGTGAAATTGAAGCATATATCTCTCTATTTAAGAGGGCGAGGGATAGAGCCCTTTCTTTAACGCTAAACTCATTTAAAAGCATAATTGAAAGAAGCGGAAAGGGCGACATAGCTCATGTTAAACGCCGTGTAAACGCTCTAGTCGATGTCGCGATAATCGAACCAGTAAGCCGCGACCCCTTCGGCTTAATAAGGAAGTTGAAGCTTATACTCAGGACGGCTGAGGAGACCATGGAGCACGAAGTTAGGGAACTCGTGCCCCTAGCTACAGATGTTGAGGTCAAAAATCTTCTGAATCTAATAAGCGCTACGAGATATTTAAATAATATCTACAAGGTAGTGGATCATATTTATCGAATAGCGCGAAAGTTTAAGAGTTTATGGTTACTCATGCAGCTAAGTGCCTACTTACCCTTCATAACTGAGGAGGTTAAGGCTATGGAAAGCGCCGTTGACGCTTTTAACAAGGGCTTCCCAATAGGAGACTCTGTAGGTCCTCTCGTAGCTGCCTGCTTCCTCGAGCGCCATAAAGGGCTTGGGCTGGTTCAGACCCCTGTCCCGGATACGATAGTCTCAAGGGTCTTCTTCAAGGGTAGGGAAATTTTTGTGGTTAAGGCTAAGGGTCCAGGCGGGAATACCGGAAGAATAGACGACGCTGTCGCCTGGATTCTTGAAAGGTACGGCAACGACTTTAAGATGATAATAACGGTAGATGCGGCGCGCAAGTTCGAGGGCGAGGAATCCGGCTCAATCAGCCATGGATTCGGGGTAGCTATGGGTGGTACAGGAGTTGAAAGGTTTAACATCGAGGAATTAGCCGCAAAGTACAACTTGCCCCTATACGCGATTTTAATCAAGATGTCGGAGAGCGAGGCATTATCGGTTCTTACGAAAAACCTCTATGAAGCCGCTTTAAAAGCGTTAGATATCGTAGAAAGGGTAATCGTTGAAAGGAGCAGCGAAGGCGATAAGGTAATGCTCATAGGTGTTGGAAACACAGTGGGCGTTCCACCGTAAAGGTGATCAGCATGAGCTTCGAGGGAGGAATCTATGAAATTAAAAAGAGGTGGGTACCGATATACTTCTTAATAACGTTAACATCCATAGTAATGGCCATATTTTTCCTACTACTATCTACGAAAACCAATAACGAGGACTATTTAGGATTCTCCCTTCTAGCTTTCCTAGTCTCCGCATACTTTGCGCTAAATTTAGCAAGGCTCATGCGCTTTCACGAGCCTAAGTTTAAGATAGTTAGGCTACTAGTATGTGAAAGCTGCAAATTGTCTTATGAAGACGTAAACATAGCGCCCGGAGATCACATCTTCAAGGAGGTTGGAACCTGCCCTAAGTGCGGAGGAAAGCTTAAGATCGCTGCCATATACAGGGTTGCCATAAAGTAGGGCGTTGCCCCCTTAGTTCTCTCTTAATCTTACACGTTTGACGACTTCTGTACCTAACCTAACCCGTCGATAGCGCTAAGCTAAGCTTAAATTCCCATAATCTTCCTACCTCTTCGCTATCTCAGAGGGGAGAACATGGCGTACGTTCCAAAGAGCTTAATGATAGGGCGATGCGTAAGATGCGGGAAAAAGCTGTACAAGGGAGACCTAATGTACAGATGCCCTAAGTGCGATGTGATTTACTGTCCAACATGTAATAAGAAAATCTTTGGCAAGTGCGCTATCTGTCTTACGCCGCTAGAAGAGGTTTAAGGGAGTACTCGGCAATTGG
>CAZAZN010000009.1:0-38540 GCA_964489665.1 uncultured Thermofilaceae archaeon | reverse complement strand
CTCCGTGGCTAGCGAGCCTCCTACCATCCCTCCAGTAGGCGTACGCCTTAACGGCCAGCGCGGCGACCCCCCACACCTTCTCGGCAGCCCGCCTAACGCTACCCCTTCTCTAACTCCCCCCTAGCCTCCTCGAGTAGCTCCTCGGCGATCTTCGCGTACTCCCTAGCCCTATCCCTCGGGTCGAGGCCTCGTAGCAGCAGCTCCGCTAAGTACTCCTCCACGCTAACGCCCAGCCTCTCCGCCTCCCTCCTAACCCTCTCGGCGAGAGACCCCGTGATGGTGACCGCCATGATCCCACCCATCTACGGTGGGCTGACCGATATTAGGCCCTTGACCTGCCCCCAGGGGTCAGCGAGTAGCTCCCTCCTTACGCGCTCCGTAGTGTAGACCCGCCCGGCCTCCAAGTCCTCGAGGGCCTCCCTGATCCTCCTCAAAGCCTCCTTAGAGGGGGGCTCGTCGTCGATCCCCGCCTCAATAGCGGCCTTCATGGCGAGCTATGGCATGTCGTAGTTGCCCATAAACTCTCCCAAACGCTTTACGTGGGGCGAGAGGAGGTCAGCCGCGCAGGCAGCCGCTTAAGGGCGGCGTTTGGGTAGCGTTTAAGGCGGTGGCCGTAGAGTGTTGTGGGGGAGCGCGTGGTCATCGTTAGGGCTAGGGTCGTCGTTAGGGGGTTTAAGGGATCGATTGAAGAGACTGCCCTAGTCGATACCGGAGCTACGCTGACCCTGCTCGATAGGAGGGCCGCCGAGGACGTAGGCGTTAGGCTTACCGGCAGGAAGGTTAGGGTCGTCGTGGCCGACGGCCACGAGGTCGTCGGCGAGCTAGCCGTCGTCGAGAGCATCGTCGTGGAGGGCGAGGAGCTGCCCGGCGCGCACGTGCTCGTCGTTGACGTGCCTAGGAGGCTCGTCGACATGCTGAGGAGCTTCAACCTCTCGGATAGGTGCATCCTAGGCGCCTCGACGCTCGAGATCCTCGGGCTAGCGCCGAACACGGCAACTGGGAGGGTGGAGAAGGTGGGCCTATTCCTAGTGTAGGCGGGCTGGGAAGGGGCATTTCTAGGCGCCTCCTCTCGGGGCGCGAACTCGACTTAGCGCATTAAGCTAACCCGTACGGAGCCCCATGGCTCTAAACCGCGATACGGTTTCTCCCCTGGGTGGCACGTGGGCTTAGCACTGCTGTAATCTGCCGTGGTGGTGTTCACGACAGGTTTTACTGTAGGGCCTTTACGCCTAGCCTTCTTTCGCGGTGCGCCTCCTAGCTAGCTCGTCTTCGACTAGCCCTATCGCTTTTTCTACGTAGGGTAGCCTGGCTTTGACCGCTTCTTGGTCAAGCTTGGCTTCGAGGAAGCCCCATACGTGGAGGTAGTTGGCGGCGTCCCAGCCTATCCGGAGCTCCTCCCCTAGCTTCTTGGAGGCTGCCGCTACCGCTCTCTCGAGGTCGGTTACTGTCCACCGGCCTCTCGCCTTAACTCTCTCTAGCACCTCCCTTAGGCTGAGTAGCTTAGCGGCTGCCTTCACGCACTCCTCCGCTGCCTTGTAGAGCTTCTCGCTGGCTTGTACGGGATCTGTGCCTGCTAGCTTCTCGCCTTCCCGCAGGTATCTCTTGGCGAGCTCTAGGTGGGCTTCAGCCTCCTCCTCCGGGTCTAGGGAGAGAGCCTTAGCTAGGGCCTCGACGACCACGCCCTGCAGGTCTACGCCGAGCTCCTCAGCTTTCTCAACGAGTTTCTTGGGGACTGCAATCTCCATGGCGTTCCCTTCCGCGCCTTCTTAAGCGCCCCTCCATTTTAAGGGTGTTGAATCACGTACGCGGAGGATAGGCGAGGTAAGCTTAGCTGGCGCAGGGGGTCGCGATTGAGGTGAGGCTTTTTAGCGTCTCAGCCGGCACCGCGTGGGTGGTAGGCTATCGCGTTAACCTGCTGTCTCTTCGTCACTAGTGTGAGTTCGTCGGGCAGTTCCCTTGGTGTAGACCGGGCGGGCCTAGGCTTAGGCGGATGGCCGAGGTGGCTGTGGTATACTGGGAGCTGTTCCGGGTCGTGGACTGGGAGGATGGGAAGCTTAGGGCGCGCCGCTAGGCTAGGGCCTCCACCTCCTTCCCGGTTAGGACCATTACGCCGTGTTGCTTGGCGAGCCTCTCTAGGGCCTCAGCCGCCTCCCTCCCGAGGTTGGCGACGGCTAGCACGGCTAGCTCCACCCTCCTCCCGTAGACCTCCTCGACCGCCCTAACCCCCTCGAGGAGCTTAGCGACCTCCCTCCCGGCCTCCTCGGCGGTTCCAAGGTAGGTGGTGACCTCGCCGACGACGAGGGGCTCCTCGCTGAACAGGTCGAGCTCCACTACCCTGTCCCTGTACATCAGCTTCACGTTCGCGTGCACCTCCAGTTCCTCCTCAGGGAACCCCCTCTCGGCCAAGTACGCCTCTAGGAAGGACGCGACTAGGTGGTCTAGGGTCGCGCCGACTGCCTTACCGAGCTGCCTAAGCCCCGTACGGAGCTTATCGATATCCCTCCAAGTCCTCTCCTGACCCCTCCTGAGCTCCCGAACCTCCTCCCAGAGCTTGTTCTGATCCTCCCTTAGCTTCTTAACCTCCTCCCAAAGCTTCTCTTGGCCCCTCCTAAGCTCCCTGACTTCCTCCCATAGCTTGTTCTGCCCCTCCCTAAGCCCTCTAACCTCCTCCCAGAGCTTCCTAGTCTCCTCCCAAATCCTCCCCTGGCCTTCCCTTAGGGCGCGGACCTCCTCCCAGAGCCTCCTTATGCTCTCCTCGACCCTATCCAGCCTATCCAGTACCTCGCGTAGGCCGATGAGCCCCGCTACCGCGTACCTAAACTCCGCGTCCTCCTCCAGCGTTTTCAGGAGCCTTAACCTCTCCTCCTTAGACAGCAGCTCGGCCATCCTACCGTGCGGTGATGCTCCCTGCGCGCTAATAAACCCTCACCCTCTAGGGCAGGAGGGAGTAATGCGCGGAACGGATATACGGGTGGCTCGCGTTTTTTCTCAGCTAGGGATTTCTAGTAGAAAGTTTTAAGTTAAAGTACATTATCTACTTTTCCGTGAAGCGAGTGAAGGTTACTAGGAGCTATCAGATCACTATTCCGTCTGAGGTTAGGAGGGCTCTCGGGATAAGGGTGGGGGACTACCTCTCCGTGAGCGTCGTGGGAAACAGGATAATCCTAGAGAAGGTTAGGGACGAGCTGCCTACGTTTAGAGTTGGGAAGAAGATAGGGGAGAGGGAGATAGAGGAGGCGCTAGCTAGGGGATTCGCTAAGAGCTTACGTGGTGGCTAGCTTGTCTGCGGTCGTAGACTCGAACGTCTATGTTTATAGGGCGATAGAGGATTCCGAGTACCACGAGAGGTCTAGGGAGTTGCTAGACGCCTTATCGCGGTGGGTAACGCCTACGCTCGTCGTACACGAGGTCGTCTGGACGCTATCCGAGCTGGTAGGCAGGCGGGCCGCACTGCTCTACGCTAAAGCCCTCCTAGCCCACAGCAGGGTCGAGGTAGTCCCCGTAGCTAAGCAGGACGTTTCGTGGGCCTTAGAGACCGTAGCGGGCGAGAACCTGTCGCTAGCTAGGTACAACGACAAGGTGATCCTCTCCGTAGCTAAGAGGATGGAATTACCCCTGCTAACCTTTGACAGGAAGCTACTCTCACAAGCCTCTAGGGCGGGAGTTGCGATCATCAACCCTTACGGCGCCCTGTAACTCCGGAAAGAAACGCGTTTCTTCCCGGACGACGCATAAGCTCAGCTCTATATGTTACGGCGGCGCCTTCGGCAGGGTTTATAAGCCCCTTGGGGGTTGCCGCTACTGCTCTCGTGGTCAGTTACAGTCCACCTGCTCCTCGCCTAATCCTCTCCGGTGCTTCTCTTAAGCTGAGTAGCTTAGCGGCAGCCTTTACGCACTCCTCAGCCGCTTTGTATAGCTTCTCGATAACCTGTACAGGGTTCGTGCCCGCTAGCCTCTCCTAGTCTAAGCTGTTTTTCGCACACTAGCCTTGGGGCGTTGGGTACTGTTCGGGGAGTACTCGTACGCCGCTGCTGGTAGCCTGTTTCCTTAGTCTCCTGTCGAAGGTGGCTAGGGGGTAGGCTAGCCGCTTAGCTGTGATCAGTATGACTTTATCGTTAAACCTCGAGAGGCTGAGCTTCTCGCGCCTTAGGAGGGATGCTGCGGCTAGGAGGACCTCGGATCCTCCGCACACGAGCTTAGACTTTGGGCTTAGGAGGTAGTCCCTTAGCTTATCCTCTAAGTCTTCTGCCGAGACCTCTAGCTCTCTCAGTATGCACACGTACTCGTAGACTACGACCTCGGGTATTATCCACTCGTCCAGTTCGTCGAGGAGCCTTGCGGCGTGTCTGTGGAATATGGAGTCCTCGAAGGTGTCATATACCAATACGTTCGTGTCTACTACTGCCACTGGATCCCCCTCTTCAGCCCCCTCTCGATGAGCTCCTCGATCTCCTCGGGGCTTAGCCTCCTACCAGCCCTTAGCCTCTTCCTAGCTCTCCTAACCTTCTCGATGACTATCCTGCCCTCGGCGTCGACGTACACCTCAACCACGTCACCCACCTTAAGCCCTACGGACTCCCTAACCAGCGCCGGAATCGTTACCTGGTAGTTCCTCGTAACGCGAACTCTAACCATCGCGTACTAGGGATTTTTACTACTTTATAATCATACCTACTAGGCTTTCCTTACAAGCCTTGTAAGACCGGTCTGGCGGTAGCGCGCTTATCTTTTCGATGACTGGTACGAACCTCTACTGCGTTAACGTAGCTATCGGCGAACTATGATCTTGACTCTATGGTGCTTAGGGGCTCGAGGAGGCTCGGCTTCGCCGCGCTCTTCGAGAGGTGGAGCTGTCATCTCAATACTCATGCAGTACTGCATCTGTTGAAGTTGCATTTAGGGTTAGATTGCTTAAGTGAGTCGTTAGCGCTGCTTGAAGCCTCTGGAGTGCCTCAGCATCCTAGGAGCATCCTAGTTTACTTTCTTCAGAGTTCTTCAAGGTCCGTGCCTATCGTTACATCAAATAGTAATTATGGGGGATGGCTACGCGGTCTAATAGTCGTTGTTATAGGTCATCTAGGGGGCACCTCTTTTGGCGGCATGAAGCTAGCGGCGTCTAGGCTGCCGGTCACCTAGGAACCTCCCGTCGTCCTTAGCGCTGCTTAGCCTAGCTAGCTTGTCGGCTAGCCACCCTGCTCTAGCTCCTGGTCTTTCGTCGAACTGGGGGACGTAGGGCTTTATGTCGAGGAGGGGGGTGCCGTCGACTATGTCTACGTCCTCTACGTGCAGGACGTTCCCCTCGACCTTCAGTAGCTTGACTATCGAGAGGCCTATTGGGTTAGGCCTTGCTGGAGCCCTAGTCGCGAACACGCCTCTAGGCTCGGTGTCGAGGTAGGGTACTACTAGGAGCTTGTAGCCCTTTACTAGGTGGAAGTGGTAGAGGAGTATTACGTGGGAGAAGCCCTCTATGTCCTTAAGCCCCGCCGCGTACTCGGGGTAGACGATGACCGTCCCCCTCACACCCCTAGCGGCGGTCGGCTGAATAGGCGCTCCTATAGGGCTCTTGAAGGGCGTCCTGATTACTCCTATAGGCCTGTAGACTACGGTTTCTTTCCCGCTCATGTGATCCCCAGCTACTGGAGTGTAGAAGGCTAGATGAACTTTCTAATACTGAAGTAAGGTAAAAGGCTCTTTACTGTTCAGTATTCGGTGATGGAGGGTGGGTAGGCCGAAGTACCCGAGGATCTATAGGATACCGCACCCAAGCGGATACAGGCACGGTACTAAGCGCTACCTTACCCTAGAGGAGCTACGCGAGGTCTTTAGCGGCAGGATATACGTGGAAGAGAAGCTTGACGGCTCGCAGTTCTCGGTAATGAAGGAGAAGGGGGAGGTCGTGCTCTACTCAAGGGGGGCTAACATCGTTAGGAGATTTGAGCCTCTAGGGTATAAGGGGATATGGCGGTTGGTCTACGAGCACTACGAGTCCTTCTCTAAGCTTCCGGAGCGCTACGTGCTCTACGGCGAGTGGCTTAGGGTTAGGCATACGGTCCCGTACGACGCGCTACCCGACTGGGCCGTGATATTTGACGTCCTAGACCTCGAAGCTAGAAGATTCCTCAGCTACGAGGAGAAGGCGAGGCTACTTGACGAGCTTGAGCTTGTGTACCCTCCGCTACTCGACGTAATGGAGCTCGAGTGCCGGACTAGGAGGGACGTGAAAGAGGTTATCAAGAGGCTTGCGAGGATTGCGTCACAGCCCTCTAGGTACTCAACGGTAGCTAGGAGCATGGAGGGAGTCGTCGTGAAGAACTATGCTAAGGGGCTCTTCGCTAAGCTGATCAACCCCTGGTTCGATATAGAAGTCGAGGAGAGCGAGCTCTTCCGCGGAGGCCTAAAGTTTAACTCCCTAGCCCGCCAATCCTACGCGGCGAGACGAGCTCCACGGCCTTAAGCTAAGCTTCTTCGCTGAACGCCGCCACGCCGCGTCCAATAACGTGCCCTAAACCGAGGCTCCTCCTCGATCGCGACCCTAGGGAACGGCGGAGCTCAGACAGTTATAAATTGCTAGTGAAATGTAAGTAGTGGGCGATGTCGGCTAGGCTCAAGAGAGAGTTCCTAGAGCTGCTCAAGCGAGACGAGGAGTTCCGGTACGCCGTGCTAGGCTACTTGGGGATATCGGAGGTGCTAAAGAGGCTCGACGAGATAGCTGAAGAGCAGGCTAGGCTAGTACAGGAGCTCGTAAAGCTTCGGGAGGACTTTAGGCAACTACACGGGGAGCAGGTTAAGCTAGCGCAGGAGCAGGTGGCTATGAGGCGGGAGTTAATAGAGCTTAGGGAGGACTTTAGGCAGCTTCGCGAGGAGCAGGTTAAGCTAGCGCAGGAGCAGGTGGCTATGAGGCAAGAGCAGGCTAAGCTTACTAGCGAGCTTGTTAAGCTTAGGGAGGACTTTAATCGCATGATGCTGAGGGTTGAGAGGATTGAGGCGAGGCTAGATAGGGTTGAGAGGACCTTGGAGAAGCTTACGCTGGATATTGAGGAGGAGGCTAGAGAGGTCGTTGCGTACAGGCTTAGGGAGGCGGGTATTGAGGTCGAGATAGGTAGGCTGGAGCTTCCGGGTATTGAGCTTGACCTGTACGGTGTCTCGGGTGACGTATGCGTATTAGGTGAGGCGGCGGTCAGGGTGGGCGTGGGCAGGATAAGGAGCTTCTTGAGGAAGGTTCAAAGTCTTGAGAGGATGCGCCCTGAGCTGCTAAGGCCTAAGCGGATACTCGTAGTGTATGTTTCGCACGCCACTGGGGAGGCTATCAAGGAGGCTGAGAGGGAGGGGATATGGCTACTTAAGGCGACAAAGGATATAGTTAAGCCCGCGCTGCTAGGTGCCTAGGAGCTTTAGTCTTTTACTTCTCTCCGGCCTTAGAGCGCCTCGAGACCCTTAGCAATCTAGCCTAGAAGGCGACGCCTTCTCTCGACGTAGCTAACTCGACGAAGAGACGTCTCCACTCATGCTCTTCTCGGGCGCTCCTAGATATAGGGCGCACTCGATGGAGCGCGCTACGCTATAAGGAAGGAGGCGCTGATCCCGTCCGTAATGCTACGGCTGATCCTACTGCTTCGCCGATTAGCGTGTATGTCTATTCTATAAGGAGACGACCGTTTAAGGTCTCTCGAGCTTTCTCCTTAGATCTCTATACCGGCCTTAGCGTATAGCTCTCTATACCACCTCGGATAGCTTGGCTTCTCGACGCGCCTGCTAGCGGTGTAGGGCTTGATATCGAGTACGGGAGTGCCATCGTATAAATCGAGCCCCGAGACCCTCAGGAGCCTACCCTTGACGGAATGGAGCTTCACGATGGTTATCGCTATCGGGTTGGGCCTGTGGGGCGAGTCCGTTGCGAAGACCCCCACCTCCGGTAGCTCGTCGAGGCTTAATCCAAGCCTTAGGAGCCTGCGCGGCCTAACTACAAGGACCCTCCTGTGCTCCTCCGTGGTCTTGTGGAGGTAGGCGACGAGTATTATGTGGGAGAAGCCCTTTAGCCCCCTTAGCCCCTCCGCGTACTCCTCTAAGACCTCTACCCAGCCGTCAACCCCCCTTAGGCTAGCCTTTACCTCCTCGTCGCTGTACCTCGTCCTTACAAACCCTATCGGCTTAAAACAGTAGACCTGCAAGGCGTCCCCCTCTTCACGGCCTTCTAAAAGCGAGGGAGCTTTCAGCTAAGTCCTTAGCTGCTAGGAACCTCGAGTTACTACTTAAAGCGGAGCCGCTAGAAGCCCGGAGGAATATCTCGCCTAGACCTGCATTTGATCCTGTATGCCGTTATAGTAGTAATAATTTCCTTCCTTAACGTGATCTCTCAGCTTAAGCCAGTCCTCATCTATGTCCCACATCATGTGAGGGCGAGAAATGATGTTGTAATGCTAGCAACTTCGGCTAAAGGAGCTCATTAAGCCCAGATCGTATTTTCAGGTTTTGTAATTAGAGTTGAGCTTTAAGACGTACGTACCGTATCGCTATCTGCTGGCTATAGGGCCAGTCGAGGACGCTCAATGAGTGAGCGGCTGGAGGAGAGGCTTAGGAGGATTGAGGAGAAGTTGGACTTGCTGTCAGCTAGGCTTAGGGCTATCGAGGAGCTCGTGGCGCAGGTCCCGGGGGGAGACCTGCTATCCTTCCTGATTAGGGCGTTGAGCTTGAACGTCGAGCTTCAGAGCGACGTAGCGCAGGCCTATAGGAGGGTTTTAAGGGCGAGGAAGGTCCTCAGGGAGAGGGGAATCTACGACTCTATAACCATGGCGATCGTCGAACTACTAGCCCTCTACGGGCCACTTAACATTTCGCGAATCGCAGCCCTGCTTAGGAGGGTTCGGGGAAGGGCGTCTAGGAGGACCGTATCTAAGAAGCTTAGGCTATTGGAGGAGGCTGGCGTGGTGGAGCGGGTTAGGGGGCGCGGTAGGGCTTATAGACTGAGCATTTAGCGTGCACTTCTGCTCAGTAAGGAAATAGCCTTGTTCACAGCGTACTTTTCTCGGTGAGGAGGATGAGCGAGGGCGAGAAGGGAGTTAAGGTCGTGCTTAGGAGCAGTAGCGACGTCGAGGAGCTGAGGGAGGTTCTCAGCGCGCTTTCAGGCTTCATCAAGGAGCTACCCGGCCTGATCAGAGACGTTCTCGAAGTGCTTTACGACAAGGACCTTGCTAGGAAGGCTGCCGAGAGCTTTGCCACATTTTACACTACGCTGAAGGAGCAGGGGTTTAGCGAGGAGGTAGCGCTAGAGATGGCTAAGAAGTTCTACGAGGATAGCTTATCCCTAAGGAGCATAGTGGGAACTGCCCTTGAGAGGGCTAGGAGGGGCGAGGCTAAGAGGAGGGCTGGCGGTGAGTAAGTCGCCGGCTCTCCTCTTAGAGCTCACTAAGTTGCTGGCTCTGCTCGCCTGCTCGTGCATCAAGGTCCTATGCTACCTTGCCCTGTTCCAGCTAAGGGCCTTAATAGTTAAGCGAGAGATTAGGTGTCTACTGGAGGAGAGCGGTGTACCCGCGGAGACGGCTAAGGAGATAGCTGATGACTACATCCGCTCAGCGAGGGAGCTAATCTCAACGTCAGTAGACTTAGTAAATGCGGCTAGGAAACTAGCTATAAGAAAACTGAGGTGCTAGCTTCTCTGTTAAGTCAGCGATACGGGGTGTTATAGATAGCCTAGCGATCTAAGCCTCTCCTTTATTTTCTCCTCTTCCTCGGGCGAGAGGGCGTAGCCCTCCTCCTCCGTCAGTAGCTCATTTAGGACGAACTCTACAAGCTCCTCTACACTTTCAAAGTCGCCGCTTTCCTCTACGTACTTTTTAGCCTTCTCGTAGAGCTCCTTAGATATGTAAACCGCTACCTTCTCCATCACCCCTCACCCCGAGCCTGAGTAATTAAGCGTTGCCGCTGAGGTAGCCGCTAGATTCCAGGTAGTCTAGGATCCTCTTAGCGCACGCTTGTGGAGCGTCGTGCTCGGTGTCCACTACCACCTCGGGGTCTTCAGGCGGCTCGTAAGGGTCGCTTATGCCGGTGAAGTGGCTAATCTCGCCCCTTAACGCCTTCTTATAGAGCCCCTTGGGATCCCTCCTTATGCACTCCTCTAGGCTACACTTAACGTATACCTCGACGAAGGGAGCGTCCTGCTCGACGATCTCCCTTACCTCTCGCCTAACCTCCCTATAGGGGGAGACGAAGCTGCAGAGCACGTACACCCCGTTCCTAGCTAGGAGCCTAGCGACGTGGGCGACTCGGCGCAGGTGCCTACGCCTATCCTCCCTAGTGAACCCGGCCTCGGGGCTTAGCCAGCGCCTAGCCTCATCTCCGTCTAGTAGCTCTACCTTGAGCCCTCTCCTCCTAAGCTCCTCCGCGACCAGCCTAGCTACGGTAGTCTTGCCGGATCCCGGGAGGCCAGTTAGCCAGACTACGACTCCCTTCTCCAAGCTACTCACCCCATAGGATGGAGGCAAACAGGTCGTGGACCTCGACTATATCTACGACCTGCTTGCCTAGGTCAAAGCTCCCTTCGGGGTCATGCACAGCTAAGACGCCGAACCAGTCGTGGACTGCGTCATCGGGTCCTCTATCGTTCTCCTTAAGGTACTTAGTGGGCCAGCCCAAGGTGCCCGCGCTTCTCCAGCTTAAATCATCGAAGTAGACTATGAGATCCGGTGGGTCGCCGCGAACCTCTGGGTAGAGCTCTTCGGGCTTGTAGACCTTAGTCTCCCACTTTTCGCCGTTAGGCCCTCTTATCTTCCTGAACTCCTCCGCCAGCTCTTCCCTATAGTGCTCGTAGTCCTTCCTCTTCACGACGCCCTTAGGCTCCCTCCCCTCCAAGTTGATGAATACTCGGGCGTAGTAGCCGCCCCAGCCCCACGCTATGGTCTTAGACCAATCTACGGGAGCATCCTTAAGCTCGGTTCCGGGCGGGAGCTTATCCTCCTTGAGCTTTAGGTAGCCCTTTTCAGCTAGCCACTGGTTGATTACAAACGCGCCCTTCATCCTCTTGGCGCCGTGGTCGGATACGACGGCGACCACCGTGTCCTTAGGTACGTGTTTTAGGAGCTCGGCTACGCCTCGGTCGATGAGCCTGTAGTAATCGCGTATGACGGTCTCGTACTTGTTACCGGGCACGTACTTGTGGTGCTCGGGGTCCATGTAGCCCCAGAAGGCGTGCTGAATCCTATCGACCCCTATTTCAACTAGCATGTAGAAATCCCACTTAGCGCGCTGGGCTAGGTAGCTGTAGACCTTAAAGTGCTGCTTAGTCATCTCCCAGAGCTCCCTTCTAACCCTCTCTCTATCCTCGCTCCTGAACTTGACGTCGAATATGTAGGGGCCGAACCGCTCCTCGATTTCCCTCTTAAGCCCTGGCGGGAACGTGTAGGTGACCTCGGGGCCCGGCGTTACGAAGTCTGTTAGCAGAAGTCCTCTAACGGGCCTAGGCGGGTAAGAGGGCGGGACGCCGGCCACTACGCTCCTCAGCCTCCTCTTACCCGCTTCGTCCCATAGGGTTGGGTGCTTTACGAACCTCGAGTTAACGATGTAGTAGTCGTTGTAGCTTCCCGGCTTCCTGTGCCTAAAGCCGTACATCCCGAGTTCTCCCGGGGTCTTACCGGTTACCATCACGAGCCAGGCGGGTATGGTTATGGGCGGGTGGGAGGACCTAAGCAGAGCCCGAGGCCCGCTTAGGAGCTCGCTAAGCGTTGGTAGCTCGTCGATTAGCTCCTCGTAGAGGAGCCTTGGAGGGGCGCAATCTAGGCCTATAACGAGGAGACGCCTACCCAAGCTACTCACCTACGAACGGGTTCTCGAAGGAGAGTATCACGTCGGCTACTTCGGGCCTCATCACGTACTCAGGGGGCCTCTGCCCAGCCCTCAGCGCCTTTCTAATGCTCGTGCCGCTTATCCTAACCCTATACTCCTCTCCGTGGGGGCAGATCTTCTCGTTAACCATCCCACCGCATTTCCTGCAGTAGAACGCCTCCCTTATAAAGAGGGGGGTTATGCCTAGGTCGGGGAATTCGCTGAAGATCTCCCAAGCCTCGTATGGGCTGTAAAAGTTCCCTACCCCCGCGTGGTCCCTGCCGACTATGAAGTGCGTGCAGCCAAAGTTCTTCCTTACGATGGCGTGGAACACCGCCTCCCTGGGCCCGGCGTACCTCATAGACGTCCTCAAGACCGCTAGGACGACGACGTTCCTCGGGTAGTAGTGCTCGATGAGGGCTTCGTAGGCGGCGAGTATGACCTCATCCCTATAGTCTCCGGGCTTCTTCCAGCCTACTAGCGGGTTTATGAAGAGGCCGTCTACGAACGTGAGCGCTGCCTTCTGTACGTACTCGTGGCTTAGGTGCGGGGCGTTCCTCGTCTGGAACCCCGCGATCGTCCTCCAACCCCTAGCTTTAAACAGGACTCTGGTCTCGATGGGCCAAAGCGTGTACCTGTCGAACTTCGTGGGCACGCTCCTAAGCAGGTCGATCTTCCCGCTAACAAGGAGTTCTTTCCTCCTAAAGGTTCGAGCAACGCCGGGATGCCTTGGATCCACGGTTTTGAAAACCTTCTCAGCGTACTCTCTCTTATCCCAGCCGTAGACTTCCTCGATTGTTAGTAGCGCTATCGCCTCGCCGCGGTAGCATAGCGCTAGCTCGTCTCCCGGCTTAGCCTCACCCAGCTCCTCGGGGTCGACGTCTAGGACTATAGGTATCGTCCACGGCGTATCGTCGGAGAGCCTCATGTCGTAGAGCACGGAGAGGTAGTCTTCCTGAACCATGAAGCCCTCGAGCGGGCTGAAGACCCCCCTAGCGATGTTCTCGACGTCGACGGCGTACTCCAGCGGCAGCTCTATCCTAGGCAGCTCCTCCGCCTCCTCGAGGAGCCTCTCCCTCCTCTTCTCTGGCACTACCCTATTTACGAGCCTACCCCCGTGCGGCCTAGGGACCAAGGTCTCACCTTACAGATAGCCCAGCTTTCTCAGCTTCTCGATGATCCTCTCCCTCTCCTCCTCCGAGAAGGGCTCCTCTCCCTGCTTCTCCTCGTAGGCGACCACTATCTCGCGAAGCACGTAGGTGACGAAGCTAGATACGCTGGAGAACCCTGTCCCCTCTATTATTTTCTTAATCCTCCTGTACAGTGTTACCGGGATTGAAACGGTCGTATACCTAACCCTACGTCCCTCGGATTCCTCCACGCGTGACGCTCTTTAATTACATTTAATTAAGCTTTACTGCGGCTTACAGCTCTCTCCACGAACATTAAGGAAATAAGTACATCCTCCTCTTTCGCCGTAACTACAAAAAGGAACTTAGATGCCTTTACGAGCGCTACACACCCAGCTTTAACCATAACGTACTCGGCCCTAACCTATTAGAGAGCTTATAGATCAGCTTTACGGGATCGTCGGTGTTGCTTAGCGGTTAGCCCCTAAAGGGCTCCTTCCCTGTCCCATAGTCCAGTACAATAACGTGGCTTAGGCTCTCGGCATCGACTGTCTCTAGCGCCTTAGCGACTTCCTTAAGCAGTTCTTCTTCCATCTTAACTCATCTTGAGGCAGGCGTTAGCATTGCCCTAATCATGCCGACCGCGTTTTCGGCTCTCCCCGCTTTAACGAAAACACGCTAGCAGGCTTAAACGCGATTAGAGTCCTTGTCTGCTCTTCGTTAAGAGCTCCCTCCTCTCTAGAGCGGGTTACCGCGATCACTACGAGAAGGTCCCCAAGTAAAGCCTAAGTCTCATAGTATAGCGAGTTAATTATATCCGCTTGGTTCGGTCTTAAAGCGCTAAACGTTAGAACCGCGCCTAACTAGGGCTATCCCCTTAGCGAGCATCCCAAGCCTTTCTTGGGAATCGCGAAGAAGCTCGTCTATGCGCTCCCTAGCGGACAAGTTCTCACCAGAAATAAAGTACCTGTAAATTAAAAAGTAATCTATGTAGATTGTTCATATAGGACGAGAACGTTTAATGTGATTAACCATGGGATAAATCCTCTAAAATATCAGTTGGAGCTGTAAAGTTTTTCTTAATCCTCCACCGCTCGAAGGTACGAAGTTTTTTACATAGGAATACCCGTTAGAAGCTGGGGATGCCCCTTGGTGACCTGGGGCAGGAGCTTTGCCATAGCCTTTAAGATACTACTCGTATCAGCGCTCTGGTACGTGCTAGGGTTCATAGCTGGCTTAGTGCTTATAACCGTGACAGGGGCTACTACCCTTTTAACGGCCCTCTCGAGCCTCGAGTACCTTAGGGATGTCGTGCTAAATCCTTGGAATGCCTATACCATGGTCTTAGGGATATCGACGGCTATTATAATCGGCGCGGTGATCGCCGTCGTGGGCTCTATAGCGACTATGGTAAAATACATCGTGGAGGAGGCCGTTAGGGAGGCTAGGGAAGCTAAGAGGCCGGCTATAGCTGGCTAAGCTAGGGCGGATACTTCGCTAAGCGCCTTAGCTAAGTACTCCACTTCCTCAACCGTGTTATAGAGGTAGAAGCTAGCCCTAACCGTCCCCTCCTTAAGTCCTAGGAACTCATGAAGGGGCTGAGCGCAGTGATAGCCGCTCCTAACGGCTATCCCGTAGTTCGCGTCTAGCAGCGCCGCTACCTCGTGGGGGCTTAGCCCCTTTACCGTGAAGCTTACGAGCCCGCTTCGCTTATCTGGGTCAAGGGGACCTACCACCCTTAGGCCAGGGACCTCGCCTAGGAGCTCTAAAGCCCTCTCAACGAGGATTTTCTCGTGAGAGACTATGTTCTCCATACCCACGCTCTTAAGGTATCTAATCGCCGCCGCTAAGCCTATAGCGCCGACTATGTGCGGCGTGCCCGCCTCGAACTTTAGCGGTAGAGGGGCCCAGGAGGCTGTGCAGCCATCCTCGGAGCAGTGGACCTCTGATATCATCTCTCCGCCGCCGTACAGGGGTTCCATCTCCTCGAGCACCTCTTTCTTGCCGTAGAGCACGCCTATACCCGTGGGGCCTAACATCTTATGACCTGAGAAGGCTAAGAAGTCGCAGTCTAGCTCCTTGACGTTAACTGGCATGTGGGGGACGCTCTGAGCGCCATCTAGGAGGAATAAGGCTCCAACCTCGTGGGCCATCTTCGCGAGCTGGCGGGCTGGGTTCACGGTGCCTAGCACGTTGGAGACGTGGACGAGCGACACTATCCTCGTCCTCTCGCCTATGAGCAACGAGAGGTGGTCTAAATCGAGGAGCCCCTCGGGCGTGATCCTAGCGACCTTTATCCTAACCTTCTTCCTCTTGGAGAGCAGTATCCAAGGAACGATGTTGCTATGGTGCTCCATTACGGATATCACGATCTCATCGCCCTCCTCTAGGTTCCAATAGGCCCAGGAGAGAGCTACGAGGTTTATTGCCTCCGTTGCGTTCCTCACGAACACTATCTCCTCTCTGCTAGCCCCGATGAACCTCGCTATCTCGTCCCTAGATTCCTCATACATCTGCGAGGCCTCCTCACTAAGGGTATGTAATCCCCTGTGGATGTTAGCGTAGTGTTCTCTGTAGAACTCGGCTATCGCCTCTATGACCTGCCTAGGCTTAAGGCTGGAGGCCGCGTTATCCAAGTAGACTAGCCTCCTCCCCTTCACTAGCCGCTTAAGCGTCGGGAAGTCCTCCCTAATCCTCTCGACGTCTAAACCCATCGTAAGGAGCATCCATTACCAGTACAATAACCTTAACATTACGCCGTCATAAGGCTAGGGGGGAGCTAGGCATGCCGTTAAGCGACTTCGTGAAGAGCGTGACGGCCGTATGCCCGTCGGAAGGGGTCTACATGGTCATGCTGAAGGAGGAGAGGGTGGACGAGTTCGTTAAGAGGCTTTCGAAGAAGGGCATCGTGGAGTTTAGGATAGGGAACCAGATGTTGAGGGTGAAGGTCGGGGATAACGTGATAGCGTTCTTCGCGCCGAACAAGCTGCTCATAACCCTAGGGGGCCCGGAGTCGACGGTAGAGGAGCTTTTAGAGAAGCTACTAAGCGACTAGGAAGTTTTATAAGAGGCCGTAGTGAAGGGTTTGAGCGAGGGGGCGGTCTTGCGCCAAATTTAGTAGCTCCCCTGGGTCTAGCCCCCGCTTCTTCTAGCCTAGAGGCTAGTTCTAGGGTGCGTCCCATGCCTAGTAGAAGAGGTTATAATCCGCTAGAGGTAGAGAGGGAAGTATCCGAGTTCTGGGAGAGGGAGAGGATCTTCGAGAAGGTCGTGGAGCTTAGGAAGGGCGGTAAGGTCTTCGCCTTCCTCGAGGGGCCGCCGACAGCTAACGGCTTTATGCACGTAGGCCACGCCCGCGGCAGGACGATGAAGGACGTCGTGCTGCGCTTCAAGACGATGCAGGGCTACGACGTGTGGAGGAGGGCTGGCTGGGACTGCCACGGACTCCCCGTGGAGCTAGAGGTGGAGAAGCTGCTAGGGGTTAAGACCAAGCCGGACATAGTTGAGAAGATTGGCGTTGAGAGGTTCATCGAGGAGTGCAAGAAGCTGGTCGACTACTACATCGACCACTGGGTTAAGGCCTCGAAGAGGCTGGGCCTATGGCTCGACTACGATACCGCCTACGAGACTAGGAGGGACGACTACATAGAGTTCGTGTGGTGGGCGCTAAAGAGGGCCTACGAGAGGGGGCTGATGGTTGAGGACTACAGGGTCGTGCCCCAGTGCCCGCGGTGCCAGACCTCGCTTTCGAGCCACGAGGTAGCGCTGGGTTACAAGGAGAGGGAGGATCCCTCGATATACGTGAAGTTCAAGCTGAAGGGCTCGGAGCGCGACTACCTGCTCGTCTGGACGACGACTCCTTGGACGCTTCCAGCCAACCTAGCGGTAGCCGTTCACCCGGACTATGACTACGTCAAGGTAAGGGTAGGCGGCGAGACGTGGGTGGTCGCCGAGGGCAGGCTGGAGGCTGTGATGCAGGAGATAGGGGTTAAGGAGTACGAGGTCGTGGGTAGGGTTAAGGGCTCGGAGCTGAAGGGGCTTGAGTACGTGCCGCCGTTGCTCGAGGAGGTGCCTAGGCAGGGCGAGCTTAAGGGCGAGTGGCTCCATAGGGTGGTGACGGCCGACTTCGTAACGCTCGAGGAGGGTACGGGCCTAGTCCACATAGCCCCTGCTCACGGCCCTGAGGACTTCGAGCTAGGCAGGGAGTACGGGCTACCTGTGTTCAACCCCGTAGACGCCGCCGGCAGGTTCACCGAGGATGGCGGCAAGTACAAGGGCATGCTGGTGTTCAACGCTAACCCTGTCATAGTCGAGGACCTTAGGAGGAAGGGACTGCTGGTGTGGGCCGGCACCGTTAAGCACTCCTACCCGCACTGCTGGAGGTGCGATACCCCGCTCATTTACAGGGCCGATAAGCAGTGGTTCCTCAGGGTAGGGCCCATAAAGAGGCTAATGCTGGAGGAGAACGAGCAGGTCTACTGGAACCCGAGGTGGGCTGGTAAGGAGAGGTTCGGCGACTGGATAGCTAACGCGGAGGACTGGTGCATCTCTAGGAGCAGGTTCTGGGGCACGCCACTACCCGTGTGGAGGTGCAGGGAGTGCGGGCACGTGGAGGTGATAGGCTCTAGGGAGGAGCTTAAGGCAAAGGCGATCAAGCTGCCGGGAAGGCTAGAGCTTCACAGGCCCTGGATAGATAGCGTGGTCTTAAAGTGCCCGAAGTGCGGCGCTGAGATGTACAGGGAGCCATACGTCGTCGACGTGTGGCTCGACTCCGGAGTAGCCCACGCGGCCAGCGTTGGCTACCTTAAGGATAAGTCGCTGTTCGACAGGCTGTTCCCGTACGACTTCATAACGGAGGCGGTTGACCAGACTAGGGGCTGGTTCTACACCCTGCTGTTCACTAGCGTCATGCTGTTCGAGAAGGCTCCCTATAAGAGCGTGCTGTGCCAGGGCCACGTCCTCGACAAGTACGGGCGCAAGATGTCGAAGTCGAAGGGGAACGTGATATGGGCAATGGACATGATGGAGAGGAAGGGGGCGGACCCGCTGAGGCTATACCTGCTGATAAAGGCGGCTCCCTGGGACTCTCCGGCATTCGACCCCGACGAGCTAGACAACGTGATTAGGGACCTAAACGTCGTCTGGAACGTCTTCTACTTCGCCAAGTCCTACATGGAGCTAGACCGCTTCGACCCCCGCGCCCACCCGCTTGAGGAGCTTGAGCAGCACCTTAGGGTTGAGGATAGGTGGATAATCTCGCGCGTTAACACGCTAGTTAAGCGCGTCACGGAGGACCTCGAGGTGTACAACCTACACACGGCCGCGAGGGCCATCCTGGAGTTCGCCCTGGAGGACGTTAGCAGGACCTACATCAGGCTGATAAGGCGCAGGGTGTGGGTGGAGGAGGAGAGCCCTGATAAGCTGGCGGCCTACGCCACGCTATTCTACGTGCTCTGGAAGCTCGTAAGGCTGCTAGCTCCGTTCACCCCCTACCTTGCGGAGCACCTCTACAGGGAGTTCATCCTCCCGCTCATGAGGGAGGGGCCTGAGAGCGTCCACATGACGGACTGGCCAGAGGTGGGCCCCAGGGACGAGGAGCTTGAGAAGAGCTTTGACATAGTCAGGTCGATCGTAGCCGCTGCCGCCGCTGCTAGGCAGAAGGCGGGCCTTAAGCTCAGGTGGCCGGTGCCGAGGGTCTTAGTGTCGCCTAAGACCTTCGAGGCTAAGAGTGCGTGTGAGAAGTTGCTCGACGTGCTGAAGGAGCAGGTGAACGCTAAGGAGGTTAAGGTGCTTAAGGTTGAGGAGCTACCGCCCGAGGCTAAGCTCGTCGTGAAGCCTAAGTACGAGGTGCTAGGCCCGAGGCTAAGGCGATTAGCGCCTGCTGTGTATAAGGCGTTATCTGATCTCCCGGAGGAAGGCGCTAAGAAGCTATCCAGCGGCCTACCGGTCAAGCTAGTAGTCGAGGGGGTCGAGGTAGAGGTTAGGCCGGAGGAGGTCGAAGTAGTCGTCGAGCTGCCTAGCTACATGAAGTCCCACGAGTCTAAGCACGGCGTCGTGTACGTAGATGCTAGGTTAAGCGACGAGCTAAAGGCCGAGGCTATCGCTAGGGAGCTCGTAAGGAGGATTCAGATAATGAGGAAGGAGCTGGACCTCAAGCTAGACGAGTACGTTAACGTCGTAGTCGGGCTTAGCAACGAGGAGGCCCTTAGGCTAGCCGAGAGGTTCAAGGGCTACGTAGCCTCCGAGGTGAGGGCTAGGGAGCTGGTGCTGGCTAAGCTACCCCTAGAGAAGAGAGAGGACTACTACTGGAGAGAGTGGAACTTAGAGGACTACAAGGCCGTCATAGGGATTCAGAGACTAGCCGCCTAAGTATCTCCATCATTTCCCTCCCATTATCCAACATATCGTGGTTATTATTGAAGAAGACGTATGCTCTTTTTGGTTTTGCCTCGACGATCTTCCTAGCTACCTCTTCAAGCTCCTCTCCAGAGTACCTGTAAGCATACCACTCGGTTCTCCCATGCATCCTAACGTATACAACGCCCCTAGGCGAGAAGACCCTCCCCTCAGGCAGCCCGCCGAACATGGGTGAGTCGGGGGTCACTAGCACGAGTCCTTCCTCGTTGAATAACCGCTCAACTTCGCCGCTAAACCACGACGGGTGCCGAGGCTCTACCGCCGTCTTCTCTCCGAGTACCTCGTCCCTTATCCTAATGACCCTCCTCCACACCCTATCCGTAAACGAGAGGCTCGGCGGGAGCTGCAGCAAGTAGAGGTCGATGCTGTTCTCAAGAGGTTTAAACCTCTCCCTAAACCTTGCCAGCACAGGCAGGCACTTCTCCGAGAGCTTCCTCAGGTGGGTTACGCTCTGGTGGACCTTAATGACCCACCTGAGGGAGCCGCCTACCCTAGCCCACCTCTCGACCTGTCTCTCGCGCGGGAACCCGTAGAAGCTCATGTTCAGCTCTACGGCGTTAAAGCCGGACTTCCTAACGTACCACTCGAGACCGTCCGGGTTCCACGAGTATCTCCATCCGGACGTGCCCACGTAGATCTCCATCGGAGAAGAGCTAGTAACAGGGGTATTTAGGGGCTGGCTAGGTAGCCTTTTAAGGGTCCTTTGAGGAAGGCTTTTCGGTGCTCTAATGAGAGCCTCGAGGATAGCTTATGCCGTAGCGGTGCTAGCGCTGCTAGTCCCGGCGCTGGTGGCTCAAGCTAAACCTGTTACCTTAAAGGGGTATGTAGTGGATCCTCGCGGAAACCCCGTTCCTGATGCCGTAGTGGAGGTCTATAGGGATCACGTTAAGGTGCTATCTACTAAGACCACTAAGACCGGCGCTTTCGTGATCACGGTGGATCCCGGCGACTACACGTTTAGGATGTTCAAGAGGGGCTACGAGCTAAGGGAGTTTACCCTAGAGATTACTCCTAGAATGGGAGGAATCATTGGGGAGTTTACGCTAAACTATGCGTTTCGGGTGCTCCCGGAGGCGTACGAGGTGTCTACGTTCCAGGGGGAGGTTAAGGAGCTATTAGTGAGGATAGCTAACGTAGGCTACTATACGGAGCGCGCTAACATAACTGTCCTAGCTCCGCCTGGGTGGTACGTGTCGCTACAGACGCCTAAGGGCCTTGAAGTGAAGACCATCGCGCTAAGCCCGGAGGACGTTAAGGAGCTTAAACTGCTAGTTCGCCCGTCTAGAAGCGCGCTAGGCGACTACAACGTTTCGCTAGTGCTCGAGTGCTACACGACGAGGATCGTCGAAAACATACTCTTTCACGTAAAGGCTAGGGATTGGAGGTTGCTGAGCACGGACTTCCCATCGCTAGTGGCGGTTAGGGGCGGCTCCGCCAAGTTCAAGGTTCTAATAGAGAACACGCTAGACGTTGAGACGGATATACTGCTCAGCGTAGAGGCCCCTAAGGGCTGGTTGGCAAGGCTTGAGGACGAGGAGGGGAGGGCCGTAGCGGCCGTAAGCCTGCCTCCAGGGGGTAAGACCCACGTCTTCCTTAAAGTTAAAGTTCCCGAGGACGCTAGCCCCGGCGTGTACCCGTTCATCGTAACGGCCGAAGCCCTTGGAGCCTCCTCTAGGCTGAGGCTAGAGGTCGTCGTTATAGAGGCGGGGGACGAGCTTAGGATTGAGGCTGAGGAGGCCTATCTTGACGCGTATGCGGGCTCCGAGGTGAGGATACCGTTTAAGGTCGTTAACGAGGGGCTTGAGGGAACGCCCGTCTTCGTGGAGGTGAAGGCTAGCGAGGGCGCCACTTGGAGACTTGAAGACGAGGAAGGGAGGCTTATCGCGAGCTTCTACCTAGGGCCTAACGAGGCTAAGCAGCTAGTGTTAGACGTTCGCGTATCGCCTAAGGCTAAGCCCGGCTTAATATCGATAGTGGTAACGGCTAGAGGGCGTAAAAGCGTGGCTCAGGTAGAGGTGGGCGTAAACGTCCTAGGGACGTACTCCTTCGAGCTCCTAACGAAGAACCTCTATCTTGAGATGAGCGCTGGGGGCAGCGCTAGACTTAGGCTTTTCATCAAGAACACGGGCACGATCCCCCTGAGAAACCTTTACGTAGAGTTCTACGACGTGCCTAGAGGCGTAAGAGCCGTAGCGAGCCCCGCCTTAATTAGGGAGCTCGCCTCCGGAGATGTAGCTGAGTTTATAATAAGGATAGATACCTCGCCTAGCTTAGCTCCAGGCTTTTACAACGTCCCATTCAAGGTGGGGAGCGAGGGGATTGTAGAGAAGCGCGTGCTCCTAGTTCGCGTGACCACGAGAGTTGGCTACGGCTACCTGTTCCTTTCCGGTTTAATGATAGCCTCGATACTGCTAGCGGCGGTCTACAGCAGGTTTAGGGCTAAGGCTGTAGGTAGCCGACCTCCTCGAAGAGCCTCCTAAGGGCTTTAACGAGCCTATGCTCGCTGTTGAGCTCGTAGAGCGTCGGCTCCTCTCCCACAATCCTAATAATCCCTAACTTAAGTAGGCGCTCCAGCACTGATGGCGAGTAGTAGATGGCTGCCTCCTTCTCGATCCTATACCTAGTTAGGGGCTCGCCCTCATGCTCCATAAACACCCTTAAGACCCTGAGCACCTTCCTACAGCCCTTAAGCAGCTCCTCTAACTCGCTAGCGCTCACCTCCGAGCACCTCCCTTATCCTAGCCTCTATTACCTCGACTAGCTTCCTCCTAAGCTCCTCCCCTCTCAGCCGTCTAAGCTCTCGAACCCTCTGCGCTAGCGTCGGATCGCCGATGACGAACTCCAGCCAGTTCGCGAAGTGCCCCTCCTTAACGTGGAATTCGATGCTCTCGATGGGTGCCGCCTTTATGCGCTCGACGAGTTCAGCGACGCTCCTGGCCGTAAGCCCTAAAGGCCTACCCCAGCCCGCGTAGAACGTGAAGGCCTTTTCGCCCGGTACTTCCCTAACTAGGGCGAGCTTAAGCCTATTCGCCTCGTAGGCGGCGTATACCCTCGCGCGGAGGTCCGAGACGACCTCCATAAACGCTACGAACGCCTCTAGGGCTGAGCCGTATGGGCTAAAGTAGCTGTGCACGTCTCCAGGCCCCCCTCCCTTAGTGCTCATGTAGTAGAAGTGGTCGCTAGTGGTTAGCAGCTTCCAGAGCCTTAGGAGTCCCTTATCGCCTAGCGCTTTAACCGGCTTCTCGAGGGAGGTTAGCGCCCTAAAGGCCTCCCACTGCATGGGGTTCATGAGCCAGGCCGTTAAGTCCCTCTCAAGGTCAGCCCACGAGATCGTTGCGTGCTCGGGCACGTCTATCTCGCCGACGGGCTCTATCTTCTCAGCTACCTCGCTAGGCGTCATGAAGCACATGTCCCGGTACTTCAGTACTTCCCCTGGGAGCCACCTTAGGAACTCGAAGATCCCCGTCTCGGCGGGGAAGTGCTCGCCGAACGTCTCGTAGTCTATGCAGATGTTTATAACCTGTCCAGGGGTAGCGGAGAGCCACGCAGCGTACTTATCCGCCGTTAGCGGGTACTCCTCCCACCAGGGTGCTGCGAACCTAAACCCGATGTCGTCCGAGAGCCTATAGTTGCGCATGAGCACCCTTATCCTAAGCCCCTTAGCCCTGTACACGTAGTTAGGCGACCTCCACCCCAGCACGCGCTCAACGCCTTCGGTAAATACGGCCACGTACCCTAGCCTCTCGAAGATCCAGGCTATCCTGTTATTGTAGATGAACTCGGTGTTCTCAACGGCTCTAGGCTCAACCCCTAGTAGGTCCTTCATGAGCCTCCTGTGCTCCTTCACCTGGTCGATGAACTCCTCCTCCGAGAAGACGCTCGCCAGCGAGTGGTAGTAGGTCTGGTCTAGGAACTCGACCTGTCCCGTGTCGGCTAGCTGCTTAAAGCTCTCGAGAACCTCGGGAGCCCACTTCTCGCACTGCTCCACGAAGACTCCCGAGAGACTGTAGGACACTTTGAACTTCCTCGGCTCGTACCTGTAGGCGTCGACTAGCTCTAGAATCGTCCTGTTAGCTGGAAGGTAGCAGCGCTTAGCGACCCGCTCCATTACGTACTTGTTTAGCCCTCGGTCGAAGAACGCCGTCTCCAGGTCTTCGTAGCCTAGCTTACCCTTAGTGGCCACTAGCTCCTGCAGTACCTCCCTAAACCTCCTGTTAAGCCTATAGGGCTGGTGGACCTCGAAGAGAAAAACGATGGCTTTAGGCACGCTTAGCCTCCCTATACCTCTCGATCGCCTTCCTTATCCTCTCCTTAGCTTCCTCAGCCCCCTTCCAGTCCTTAACCTTAGTCCACTTACCTGGCTCAAGCTCCTTGTAGTGCTCGAAGAAGTGCTTGATCTTATCCCTGATGATCTCAGGGAGCTGGGATATGTCCTCTACCCCCTTGAACCTCGGGTCTATCTTTTCGACGGGTACTGCCACTATCTTAGCGTCGGGCCCCTCCTCGTCTACCATCTCTAGGACGCCTATCGGCTTAGCTCTAATCACCGTTCCCGGATGTACGGGCTCGTAGCCCACCACTAGCACGTCGACCGGGTCTCCGTCCTCCTCTAAGGTGCCGGGTATGAAGCCGTAGTTGAAGGGGTAGAACATCGAGGTGTATAGGATCCTGTCGACGAAGATCGCACCCGTCTCCTTATCCACCTCGTACTTGATGTTGCTGCCTAAGGGTATCTCTATAACCACGTTAACCTCGTCGGGGGCCTTCTTGCCGGGGTCCTTCGGGATTGCCATCCCCCTCACCGCTATTCCTTTAGGTTTTTCGCCTATTAATGCATGACCGGCATGGGCTGCGTGTTCTGCGAGATCGTGAGGGGGGAGAGGGACGCTTTTCTAGTCTACAGCGGGGAGAGGGTCGTAGCCTTCCTCGACATAGCCCCCATATCCAGGGGGCACACGCTAGTGGTGCCGCGCGACCACTACAGGGACATATTCGAGGCGCCCGATGACGTCCTAGCGGAGCTGATATCGGTAGTCAAGCTGATCGCCAAGGCCCAGGTAAGGGCGCTTGGAGCCGACGGCGTAAGGGTGGTCCAGAATAACGGCGAGGCCGCACAACAGGTCATATTCCACCTACACTTCCACGTGATACCGTTCTACGCGGGCAGGCCCCGCTTTAGGAGGTGGCTTAGCAGGAGCGAGGGCGAGGAGGTCTCGAGGTTGCTGAGGGAGGAGGTGGGGAGAATCGTTGAGGAGCGCGGAGCTAGGCGCAAATAGTCTAACCCCTAGTGCCACGAGGGAATTTGGAGGTGAGACGCTGAGGCTACGCCTGCTACTGCTTCTAGCGGCGTCGCTAGCGTCCCTAGCAGTACTGTTAGCGATGCCGCAGCCCTACGACCCGAACGTGTCGATCGCTGTTCGCAGGGAGGAGGCAGTGCGCTTTGCCAGGAAGGTCTTGAGCAGGGCGTGCGCTAGCGAGATTAGCGAAGCTACGTGTGAGGTTACGTGCGTTGAAGATCCAAAGCTCTTCTCCTTCTACTCCAACTTCAGCTATAGGCTGGGCTGCCCCAACTTTAGCCAGCTCCCAGCTAGGTTCTGGGTCGTTAAGTTCCTAAGGGATGGGGATGAGGTGGCTAGGGTCTCGGTATCGACTCAGGAGCTAGCGCTCGTAGAAGTTAAGCTTAACGTAAGCGCATGCCGCGGGACCGAGAGGGTCTTAAGCAGCTTGCTCCGCGAGAGGTGGTTAACGGGCGTGATTAAGTGCAGCGGTAACGTGATCCCGGTAAACCTCGTGATTGCTGGGGGGAGGGACGCCTTAGCGGTTAGGATAAAGCCTTCCCTACCGCCTGGGTCGTCGTGGCCGTACAGCTATGACGTTAGGCTAGCTCTAGTGCTTGCCCCCTCTAGGGCCCTTCTCCTAGTACTCCTGCTAATATCCCCGCTGCTAGCGGTAGCGCTCGCTACTCGCTACAGAGGAAAGCTTAGCGCCTTCTTTAGGACGATGCTACTTACTCTCTCCTTAACGGCAGCGATTGTTGTGCTAGAAGCCCCTTATACCGGCTTCCGCGCCGTAGCTTTAGCCGTCGATAAAGCTAGGGTAGCGATCTTAGTCTCCTTCGCCGCGGTGGCTGGCATGTCGATAGCCGTCGAGAAGGGGCTTAGGCTAAGGTCCGCGCTCCTAGGCCTAGATGGCGACTTGAGTGGAGCTCTAAGCGGGCTAGCGCTAGCTCCATTGCTCGTGCTAGTATCGAGGGCTGTTTTCTTCGCGGCCTTTAGCTTTACGGGGGTGGTGTCGCTGGGAACTGGGCTGTACCTTAGGGCCGTCAATAGCCTAGACGTCGCCGGCTACCTTGCGCTAGCTGCGGCGTCGGCGGCGATCGCTGAGGAGATCATATTTCGACACTACCTCTACCCCCTGGTTTCGGTCTCTACGAGAAGTTCCGCTGTAGGCCTCGCGGCTTCCACGATCCTCTGGGCCGTCTTACACGGCGACTACCCGCTCGTCCCCGGCTACGTTAAGGTGCTCCAATGCCTCGTAGTCGGCGTAGTGCTGTGCCTCGCCTACGATGCGTGGGGCTTAGAAGCCTCCATCCTAGCGCACTTGGGTATGAACCTGCTTAGCGCGTACCTCTTCCTATCCGTAGTCGAGCCGCAGGCGGCGCCCATGCTAGCGCTCTACGGCTCCGCGATAACACTAATCTTGCTGGCCGCGACGGCACGCGCTAGGTGGTAGGGCTTGAGGGTGGCCGTTGGGAGTAGGAATCCGGTCAAGCTGGCGGCCGTCGAGAGGGCGCTAAGCAGGGTATTCGGCGACGTGGAGGTAGTAGCCGTGCCTGTTAAGACGAGCGTGGGAGAACAGCCGATAGGCCTAAGGAGCGTTATAAGGGGCGCGGTTGAGAGGGCCTCTCAAGCAGTGAGATGTAGGGAGGTCGAGCTAGGCGTTGGCGTGGAGGCGGGGCTCATTAAGGCTCCTGCTACGATAACGGGATACTTGGACGTTCAGGCGTGCGCTATCGTTGATTCCGAGGGCCTCGTGAGCATAGGCATGGGGCCGGGCTTCGAGTTTCCTCCTGAGGCGGTGAACGCGGTCTTAAGCGGCGAGTCGAGGGAGCTTGAGGAGCCTATGGTTAGGTTAAGCGGTATAGAGGGGATAGGCGATAAAATGGGCGCCATCGGTTGGCTAACTAAGGGGCTTATAAGTAGGGTTGATATAACGGAGGTAGCCGTCATCATGGCGCTCGTTCCCCGGCTTAACAGGGACCTCTACCGCCTAAGGCGCGTTGAAGACGTGCTAGCAGAGCTCTAGTACCTTGCCTATAGCTCTCGTACGCGAATCCCTTAGGACGAAGGTGTCCCCCTCCCTTAGGTACCACGGATGGTAAAGGAACTCCAGCTTAACGATCCCCGTATCGCCGGTCCTCATGGGCTCTCTCGCCATCTCGGCGAACTTGACAGCGCTCCTAATAGCGCCCAGATGGAGCACCGACTGGAAGCCCCGCTTAATGGTCGTTGGATGCCTAAGGATCGTAACCCTCGCCTTAAACGACCACACGGTCCTAGGTTTAAGCCTCTTATCGAGGACCGCAAGGCCCTTCTCCAGCTCCTCGTACTCGACGCCCGCTAGCGCTAGTGCCGCGTCCATCCCGGCGTACGCCCTGTTAACGGGCACCCTGTTGATCTGGATCGACTTAACCCTCACGCTCCTCCACCCGCCATCTCTCATAGGGCCTAGTAGGACGGTATCGCCCTCGGCTACGGCTCCCGAGAGGAGTAGGCCTGCGATTACAGGCCCCACCCCCCTTACGTTGAACACCTCGTCCACGTACATTAGTAGAGGCTCCTTCAGCCTCTCTCTCCACCTAGTCCTAGGCGGTAGCAGGTTAAGGAACTTCCTCAGGAGGTCTAGCCCCTCACCTGTTACGCTCGACACCCTGAATATCGGCGCGACCCTGCCGCTAGGCATGTGCCTAGCGGCTACTACCACGTCGTCGTGATCCCTAACGACTAGCGGGAGCTTATTCACGCCGGGCATCTTCAGCACCCTAAGCACCTCCTCGAGCGTTGACCTGTATACCTCCTCGCTTACCATATCGACCTTAGTTACCACGACGAATACCGGTATCCTTAGGGCGACGGCTATGCCTAGGTGCTCCCTACCCATCGACAGGAGGCCTGCGTTAGCGCCGACGACTAGCATTGCGTAGTCGGGGACCTTAGCCATGACCCCTCTAAGCGTAGTCCTCAAGTACCTCTCGTGCCCCCCGAGGTCTACGAAGCACACGACCTTAGATGAGTTAAGGTAGACGTGTGACTCGTCTAGGGGGTTAACCGCGTAGTAGTTGACTACCTCGCCTTCGTCGTCGAATCCCAGGAATCTCATGCTAACGGAGCTCGTCCTCCCTGACTCAACCTCGTGTAGGAACCTAGCTATCCTCCTCATCGCGAGCCCATCGCCGTCGTCTAGCTGCCCCGTGCACAGGACGCCTACCAGCGTGCTCTTCCCAGCATCTACGTTCCCTAGGCAGGCGACCGTTACCTGGACGGGGGGCGTATCTTCCCTAGAGAGGCGCACTAAAACCTCAGCTATGAGCCCCCTCCTACCCCTAACCCTCCTGAGGAGCTGTACCTTCGCGCCGACTTTATCGGCTACGGCCTTAAGGGTCTCTAAGGACCTCTCCAACTCCTCGCTCGTTAGCCCTACCGGCTCGCCGTCATCTGCCACGCCTATTACGTAGAAGGCTTCCCCGCCCCCCTCGAGGAGCCTGTACTTCATCTGGCTCGCGAGCCTCTCTATCCTCTCAGGCCCCGCCCCCTCGAGCGTGAGCTTGTATTCTACCTTACCATCCTCCCTCTCGGGCGGCAGCTTCGCGCACGTTACGAAGGTTAACACCCCGCATGCTTAGAGCGCTATCTAACGCCTAATGCTCTAAGCGCTGGCGCGTTTTTTAACTTACGTGTACGGCGAGCGGTGTGGGTTTATAATCGGGGACTATAAGCCATAACAAGATGTCCGGGGATGAGATCCCAGTTAGGGTGCCGGTACAGTATAGGCGCGTTAAGCCGCCCGTTAGCCCCCTTCTAATCGTAATCCTGGTGGCGCTAGCATTCTTCGTCATCGTAGCCGCCGCTACGATGGTGGAGAGCGTCGGCGTAGGCGAGGTAGCCGTAATCGTCGACCCCCTCTCCGGAAGCATCGTTGGGACCGTTAAGGGACCGAGGCTCTTCTTCAAAGCCCCCTGGCAGTACGTCGTGAAGATATCGGTAGCTATCGAGTCCCTCGACATGTGGACGGACCCGAGGACAGGGGCTAGGGGCGAGTGGCCTGCTGTGACCTGCCTCACTAAGGACGGGTTAGAGGTCCACGTAGACATAACGGTTAGGTGGAGGGTAGACCCTGACAGAGTCGTCGACTTGTATAAGAGCTACCCCGACCTGAGGTGGGAGACTAGGACCCTAGCGCCTCTGCTAAGGGAGACGGTTAGGGACATCTTATCCCGCTACACGGCCGTCGAGACTATAGAGAAGAGGAGCGAGATAAGCGAGAAGATCGTAAACGAGTTCGTCGAGGCCGTGAAGGAGGAAAGGAGCCTCGCAGGCGCGATAATCGTGGAGGACGTGGACGTGCGCAATATTGCCCTGCCAGAGGCGTTTAAGAAGGCTATCGAGCAGAAGCTAGCCGAGGAGCAGCAGAAGATAGCCGCTCAGTACAGGAAGGAGAGGATCCTAATCGAGGCTAACGCTACGGCTACGGCCAGCATCCTAAAGGCTAGGGGGGAGGCGACTGCCAGGCTGATACAGGCTAACGCTACGGCTGAGTCGATCGAGAGGATATTGGCAGCGGCTGGGAACAACACTAGGATAGGAGAGATATACATGACATATGCTATGCTAAGGGAGCTGGTCGCGCAGGGAGGTAAGGTTTACATATTAGTAGTCAGCGGCAGCGGAGGAGGGGTTCAGGTAGTCCCTGTACCCGTGGGCGTTGGGAGGGACTAGGTCTTGGCGAGCGGGCTTGGGAGCTTTCTCGGGTTAGCTGAAGTGTACATAGGGACTAGCGGGTGGGACTACGACGACTGGGTAGGCCCGTTCTACGAGAGCGAGGCTAGGATGTTCTCGCAGTACTGTGAGGTCTTCAACACGGTCGAGATAAACTCGACGTTCTACTCGATGCCAAACCCAGCTTTCATGAGGAGGCTGGCTAGGGCGGCTCCTAGGGGCTTCGTGTTTTCGGCAAAACTCTACAAGGGCATTACGCACAGGAAGAGGCTTAACCCCAAGCTGGGCGTTGAGAGCGACCTTAAGGAGTACTTAAGGGCCATGGAGCCATTGAGGAGCGCAGGTAAGCTAGGCGCCATCCTAGTTCAGATGCCGCCTAAGCCTCGCGCCGAGTTTCCCTATTTCGAGGAGTTCCTCTCTATGCTCCCTAAGGGCTTTAGGTTCGCCGTCGAGTTCAGGCACGAGAGCTGGCTTAAGCGGGAAGTCCTCAAGCTACTGGAGGACCACGGCGTAGCGTATACGGTGGTCGACGAGCCCCTATTACCCCCAGAGGTGCACGTAACTGCGGACTTCGCGTACGTTAGGTGGCACGGGAGAGGGCAGAGGCCCTGGTACTACTACCTCTACAGGGAGTCGGAGCTAAGGGAGTGGGTACCTAAGGTCATGAAGCTCATGGAGGAGGTGAAGGTAATCTACGGCTACTTTAACAACCACTTTAGGGGCTACGCCCCTAGGAACGCCCTTCAGATGCTATCGCTGCTGGGGCTAGCTACGAGGAGGCAGAGGGAGGTGCTCAGGAGGATAGAGGAATACTTTAAGAGGGGGGAGGCGGAGGCCGCTAGGCTCGCAGCTATGAGGGCGCTCGCGAAGGGCGAGGTCGAAGAGGTGATCAGGGCGCTCGCTGGGGATAGGAGGTTTAAGAGGGCGCTGGAGATGCCGGACGCCGAGGTCAAGGTTTTAGAGATTAATGGGAGGATAATAGCTCGCGTCAAGAACTACAGGGTGGTCATAGACCTAGAGGATAGGACGCTAGCGCACGACTGCGAGGACTGGAAGAAGAGGGTTGAAGGTAAGAGGATATGCAAGCACGTGGCTAAGCTCCTGCTAGTACTCCCCGGCGACCTTAGGCGCAGGGTGGTTGAGGACTTAATCGAGAACCTAGACGATTGGAGCTTTGAGGTGCTTTAGCCGGTGAACGCCGTTGAGAGTTAGGATGATAGTAGTCGACGTCGATGGGACCTTAACCGACGAGCGTGGAGTTGTGCGGCACGAGGTAATAAAGGCTCTCGAAGACCTCTCTAGCGCGGGATTTAAGGTTGTGCTCTCGTCGGGGAACGCCTTTCCAATAGTAGCGGGCCTCTCCTATTACCTACCCGTCTACAGGTACGCCATAGCCGAGAACGGCGGGGTAGTCGGCACGAAGGGCTGGCGCAAGGTATTGGGAAGCGAGGAGAAGGCTAGGAGGGCGCGTGCCATAATTCTGGAGAGGATGGGGGACGTGATATACGAGAGCTGGCAGAACTGCTACCGCCACGTGGACATGGCCTTTCACATAAAGAAGGGGGTTGACGTCGAACAAGTAGTCTCTAAGCTTAGGGAGATGCTTAAGGGGCTTGGCGTAGTGGTTGAGCACAGCGGCTGGGCCCTGCACGTGAGGGACGAGAAGGTCGATAAGGGGGTGGGGCTCCTAGAGGCCTGCAAGGATATGGGTATTAAGCCGGAGGAGGTCGTGGCGATAGGGGATAGCGACACGGACGTGCCGATGTTCAAGGTCGCGGGCTTCTCGATAGCCATGAGCAACGCTACGCCTAGGCTAAGGGCAGTGGCTTCAATGGTCGTTAGCCGCGGCTACTACAGGGGCTTCCTGGAGGCGGCTACCTACCTATTAAAGGCTTTTTAGAGGGAGTCCGCGGACGCCTATCGTGGAGCTGCCAGCTATAGAGGGCGGGAAGCCGGTTAGGGAGAAGCCCCTCGAAGCCTGGCCCCGCTTCACCGAGGAGGAGAAGAGGCTCGTTCTAGAGGTGCTCGAGTCCGGGAGGCTTTCCTCGCTAGTGGGCAGTAAGGTTAGGGAGTTCGAGAGGAGGTTCGCCAATTACATCGGCGTTAAGTACGCCGTAGCTACGATGAACGGTACGACGGCTCTACACGCCGCCATAGCCGCGCTCGGGATAGGGCCCGGGGACGAGGTTATAACGACGGCCTTTAGCTTCATAGCTTCGGCTACCGCCATACTTCACCACAACGCTATACCGGTGTTCGCGGACATCGACCTCGAGACGCTGAACATAGACCCGAGGAGCGTCGAGGAGAGGATAACCGATAGGACGAGGGCGATACTCGTCGTCCACCTAGCGGGCCACCCAGCAGAGATGGACGAGATTATGAGGATCGCTAGGGAGCACGGACTATACGTTATCGAGGATTGCGCGCAAGCTATAGGGAGCGAGTACAGAGGGGTTAAGGTGGGCGGCATAGGCGATGTCGCCGCCTTTAGCTTCTACCAAACTAAGAACATAACGACTGGAGAGGGCGGCATGGTGACCACTAATAACAGGGAGGTTTACGAGAGAGCCAGGCTAGCGATCCATCACGGTGAGGTGGCAAGGTATCTCCACGAAGTCCTCGGCTGGAATTACAGGATGACGGAAATGCAGGCAGCTCTCGGTATAGGGCAGCTGATGAGGATAGAGGAGCTTAACAGGAGGAGGGCCGAGATAGCTAAGATCTATACCGAGGAGTTTGAAGACGTGGACGCGCTAATAGTGCCTAGGCCTAAACCCTACGTTAAGCACACCTGGCACATATACCAGCTACTGCTAAGGCTTGAGAAGCTTAAGGTCGATAGGGACTTCTTCGTTAAGGCGCTCAGGACCGAGAACGTGCTCGCGCTCGTATCCTACCCGAGGGCAATATACGAGAACCCGCTATTCCAGAACCTCGCCGGCTACGGGAGGGGGTGCCCCTGGACATGCCCGTTCTACGGCAGGAAGATCGAGTACAGGAAGGGGCTATGCCCTAATGCAGAGTACGCTGCTCGCAGGGTTGTAACGCTCCCAACCTTCCCCTGGCTAAGCGACGATGAGGTAATGGATATCGTAAAGGCGGTAAAGAAGCTAGCCGTGTACTACTCTAAGAGCTAGACGAAGAACCTATCGATCTCGGGGGCGAAGGGGGGCGAGGACACGAACATTAGCACTACGGGCTCGTCGCCTAGCCGCTTAAGTGAGTGCACCTTGCCTCGCGGTATTAGAATGACGTCCCCCTCCTTAACCTCGAACTCCTCGTCGCCAACCCTTAGGAGCCCTCGTCCCCTCAGTATGATGTATACCTCGTCTCTCTCCTTATGGTAGTGCGCTTTAACCTCTCTCTCGACTAGGGCTACGTGAGCGCTCACCTTGTCGCTTTCAACTAGCTTGGCGATGCCGATGCCGACCGCGGGGTCTATTCTAGTCTCCTTAATGGCTTCCCACAGGTTTCTTCTCATGGGCTCCTCACGAGCGCTCCTCTTATTTATGCCTTAGCGGGAAGGGCTACTCGTGAGCTACTGGAGGATCCTGCTCCTCGCGCTAATAGCCGCCCTCGCAATAGCCCTAGCTCAACCAGAGGTTAACTGGGTGCTTAGCTACGAGGAAGGGCTTATAAGGGCAAAGGCCGAGGGCAAGCCTGTATACTTGTACTTTACAAAGCCCGATTGTCCACCCTGCATGATGATGGAGAGGGAGGCTTTTAGGGATCCCGAGGTAGTAAGCCTGTTAAACGAAAAGTTCGTTCCCATAAAGATCAACGTACTTGAGCGAGCTGATCTCGCCGCTAAGTACGGCGTACCTGGCACGCCTACTCACGTATTCCTTTGGCCTAACGGCACGCCGATTAAAGGGCTACTCGGTTACAGGGATGCTGAGAGCTTTAAGAAAGTCCTTAAAAGCGTGCTCGAAGAGGTGAGCAGCGCTAAGCATCCCTCCGAGAAGCACGAGGCTAAGCGCACGGCTACTACGTACATCCCTCCCCTCCTCCTACCCGCCGTGCTAGCCTTCGCGGCCGGGGCGGCTTCGGCGCTATCCCCCTGCGTAATCCCAATGATCCCAGTCCTGATAGCGGGGAGGGGCGCCATCTCGAGGGGCAGGGGTAAGGCACTAATGGCCTTAGGGCTCATACTCACCTATACGGGGCTCGGAGCTCTCGCCGGGCTAGCGGGCGGAACGCTAGGGCAGGTAAGGGTTGCCTTGGAAAAGGCCGCGTACGTGCTCTTCATAGTGATGGGCGTAACGCTGCTATCGGATAGGCTTAGCGCAATGCTCGCGATTCTTTCCTCTAAGTTCTCCTCCTTAGGGAGTCGCGCTGCGAAGGGGGGAGGGTTCCTGCTAGGGGTCATCCTAAGCTTCCTATGGTCGCCCTGCATAGGCCCCTTAGTCATACCCGTGCTTATGGGAGCAGCAATGGCGGGCAAGACGGTTAGTGGGAGCCTGCTTATGCTGTCTTACTCGCTGGGCTTCTCGATCTCATTGCTGTCAGTCTTCAGCCTGCTTGAGGAGGTCGCTAAGAGGACTAGCAGGAGAATGAGGAGCGGAGGCGCCGTCGTTAGGAAGGCAAGCATGCTGGCTAGGAAGGGGAGGCTGCTGGAGAGAGCAGCCGGCGTCTTCCTCGTAGTGCTGGGCTTAGTCTACCTACTAGGCTGGGGAGCGGCAATAGAATCGCTTCTACTTAGAGGCCTAGCAGGTCCCTAAGCTCTATCCACTTAGTCCTTAGCTCGGTCATCCTTTTCTCGTCTTCAGCTAGCGGGGCTACGGTAGCGCGCTTGCGCGTAGCATCTATTATCGCTACGTGCGATGGCTTTCCCTCCTCCAAGCTAGCATCAGCTTCGTCAGTCTCCCGCCGTATTACGAGGAGGTCTCTTCTTAGGTCGGCGCATTGCGCTAAGGCTAGGAGTAGCGACCTAGGCTCCCACACGTCAACTCCCTCGTCGACTATAACGACTAGCTTAGCTAGGGGGAAGAGAGAGCTACCTACTAACAGGCATCCCACCCTAGTCGCTGCGCTCTTAGCCCAGCTCTTAATCGCTGCGGCTACTACTCTCCCTCCATCGAGCACGGCTAGCGAGGCTATGGCTCGCGCGAGTGGTCCGAGAAGGGGCTTAGCCACTGTGCAGGCCGCCTTTAAAAGCCAAGAGCTGTCTGAGGGAGGGGGCGAGGGCACAGAGACGTAAACTATTGGATCCTCCCTGACTAGCATGCGTTTAAGAGCGAAGATGGGCCCCATCGTCTGCGCGGTGTAAAACCCGGTATCGCACCCTAGAGGACCTATAGGTCGCTTATCGGCAGGGTCTATGTGCCCTTCAAGTAACACCTCGAAGGACGCGGGCAGGTAAAGCCCGGTAACCTCGCTCTTAAACACGTCTATCTCCTTCCCGGCTACCACGCCAGCTAGCGTGAGCTTGTTCACGGCTGGGGGTAGGTTTAAGAGGGCTGTCACCTGCAGGGGCGGCGCTACGCTAAATGCTATCGAGGCCTTCACGACCTCCCCTCTCGTGAGTGCCTTCTCTAGGACGTAGCTCAGTGCCGAGGATGGTTGAACCAGGATTGAGGCGGTCTTAGCGTCTATTACCTGGAAGCGGCACACCTCCATTACAGCCCCCTCCTCGGCCTCGGCTATGAGCAACCCGCCGTAGAGGTTAGGCGCGGGCTCTCTAGGCCAGTTAATGATCTGGGGGATTAGCTCTAGGGACGCGTCGTACTCGGTTAGCACGTTAACTCCCCTAGAGGTGTCCTTAACGACCCTCGGGGCGAGCGAGGCTGTCCACGTTATCTGAGCCGTTAGGATGAGCCTGTCTGAGACCCACGACGTTAGAGCAGGCCAGACTGCTGAGGCAACGCGCTTTTCTAGCTCTTCGAAGCTAGCGGCCTCAAGAGATGAGAGGATCTTCTCCTCGCTGGCGTACACGTTAGTGGCTACCCGCGCATTAGCTCCCTCGACGTCCTCGAAGAGAAGGGCGGGAGCTCCGTCCCTGTAAGCGGCCCTAGTAAGCTCCGCTAGCTCTAGGTCCGGCGAGACGGGTTTCGTTATCCTTAGCAGGAGCCCTTTTCTTTTAAGCTCCTCTAGGTGTTCCCTAAACTCCCGGGGCGCTGCCAAATTCCCACCTTTTAGCTAGCGCGAGGAGTTTACTTAGCTCTCCACTAATTACTTCGTCGCACGTGTCCTCTTCTAGGAGCTGGCAGTCGGCGTAGCCCTCCTTAAACGGTCCCGCCTCGCCCCGGGTTCTCGCTCTAAGCTCTACAGCCCGCCTCTTAGGGTGGGTTTTAACCGTCACGTAAGCTCTCACTAAGTTCGCTAGTGTAGCCTCGCTAAAGATCACTACGTAGCCTCCCTTAAGGAACAGCGCGGCGCGCAGGTGCTTATGGCTTGAGGGAACTCCCACGAGCACGCGCTCAACGTCTTCGTTAGCTACGTAGACCACCCTCATCACTGCTGTATCTCTGGGAAAATAATAAATAGATTCGTTCCATGTAACGATGTAAGGGTGTAAGGATGAATCTCGAAGAGTTCGAGTCTAAAGTCGAGGAGGCGTATAAGCGCGCGGAGGAAGTCCTGAACAGCTTTCTGAAGGATCTAGAGAAGTTGCTAGCTGATGCTAGGGAGAGGCTCGATAAGGGGCTCCCCCTAAGCCAGGAGCAGATTAACAGGCTAAAGGAGCTTAGGGCTGAGGCCCGCTTAACGGCGCTTAAGGCTAGGGCGGTGTTTAGGGATGCCGTTAGGGAGGCTAGAATGCAGCTACATAAGTCGGTATCCTCTCTACCCCCTGAGGAGAGGAGGGAGGTGAGGGAGGAGGCTAGGACTATAGTCGCCGACTACGAGGTGAGGTTGCGGGAGAGGCTGGAGGAGTGGAGGGAGGCTGTTAAGCGGGAGCTTAGGGAGGCTAGGCTAGCAATTCGCAGGCTACCTAGGAGGGCTAAGCCCGAGGTTAATATAATGACGATGGCTATTGGAACGGCTACCGAGGCTTTAAGGAGGGCTGAGGAAGCCCTTAGGCGGTTTACGCCGACGACGGTGGTCTCGTCTATTAGGCTACCTGAAAGGGACTTAGAGGTCATAGACATGTTAGTGGAGGCGGGGATCTTTAGGAGTAGGAGCGAGGCAGTAGCTTACTTCACTCATAGGGGTATTGAGGCTAGCAAGGAATGGCTGGAGCAGGTTAAGGGTAAGGTTGAGGAGCTGCGGAAGCTTAGGGAGGAGGTTAGGATGAGCCTCGAGGAGCTCGATTAGACGAAGATCCTAGGCTCTTCTCTATCCTCCCTCTTACTGTAGAGTAGTGGGTTTAGCTTACCCTCTAGGGCGAGCTTCTCGATGTGCTCCTTAAACTGGCTAGTGTGCTCGATGTCGAGCAGGAGAAGCTCTTCCAGTATCTTCCATACTCTTCTCCTAACGTCCTCGAGCATTTCACGAGGCATGTGGCCTATTATGAACGGGTCCTGTAGCCACTTATCAAAGGCCTCTATCGTGCGTACCATGTGTTTAAAGGCCATCCTAGTCGCTAAAACTAGCTCAAGCCTATCAGCCTTCTCGAGTTGGGGTTCAACACTCTTAATGGCGTCGAGGACGTTCTTCTGGGTGGCTACCCACTTCTCCAGATGACCCCTTATAATCCGGGCAAACGGCTCCATGATCGCCCTCTCTTCAGCGATCTGCGCCTATAAAAAGCTACTGGTAAACGCCGTTAGCGTTCGATGACCACCCACTTTTCCGGCGCAGCGGGTATCTTCTCGAGCAGCATTCTTCCCGTAATGCCCCTCCCTACGGCTATGGGCATTAGCTCTTCGACCAGCTTCTCAGCGGCCTGTAGCTTAACGCTGCTTTCGGCGTAAACCGTCATTAACGGCTCTCCCTTGCGTACGCGGTCTCCCAGCTTCGCGTGCAGGAGTATGCCAGCGCCCTTATCCCTTGGCGCACCAGCCGCCTTGCCTATCGTTGCGAGCGCCGAGTTACTTATCCAGAAGACGTAGCCATCCCTATCGGCCCTTAAGGTAAACGTCTTATCTCCGACCTCGATGTCCTCTGGCTTCACGTTAGGATCCCCTCCCTGGGCCTCGATTATCTCCCTCATCTTCTTCTCGGCTTTACCGCTCCTTAGAGCCTCCTGGGCCGCCTCCTTAGCCCCCCTCACCCCTACCATCTCGAGCAGTATGGAGGCTAGGCTAACGGCCTTGTCCACGAGATCTGGAGGCCCCCTTCCCATGAGGGCCTCTAGCGCCTCCCTAGCCTCTAGCGCTGGGCCTATCGCGTATCCTACGGGCTCCTCACCGTAAGTTATGGCAACTTCTAGCTTCATGCCAAGCTTTTGGGCGAGCTCTATAAAGTCCCTAGCGAGCCTACGCGCCTCTCCTATGGTCCTAGCCTTAGTGCCGCGCCCGGTCGGTATATCGAGGACTACGTGCGTTGAGCCTACAGCTAGCTTCTTAGCTAGTATCGAGGGTATGAAGAAGGGATCTACGCCCAAGGGGTACTCTACCTTTATTATTAAGTCGTCGGCTGGGGCTAGCCTTAGTGTACCTCCCCAAACTATGCACCCGTTAACCTTCTCTACGACCTCCCGCATCTCATCCAAGCTCAGGTCAACCGGTGCGAGCACCTCCATCCTATCGGCAGTCCCAGCGGCGGACGTTATAGCCCTAGAAGAGGTCTTAGGTATCGTGTAGCCTAGCGACGCTATTATCGGCACTACTAGCAGGCTAGTCTTATCCCCGGGCACGCCTCCCAGTGAGTGCTTGTCTAGTATCGGCCTCCTCTTCAGGTTAAGCCTATCGCCTGTCTCGACCATCGCCTCCGTAAAGTATAGCATCTCCTCAACGCTTAGCCCGAGGAAGTGCAGCGAGAGCACGAGCGCAGCGATCTCGACGTCGCTTAAGTAGCCGTCCACTATATCCCTAATAATGCTGTAGACCTCACTCTTCGTGAGCCTACCTCGCTCAAGTTTCTTCCTTATATATACTAGGGATTCAGGCGCGCTCGCCGGCTCCACTTCTACCTCGTCGCCATCGCTGGCTCCTAGGGCCCTAGCCACCTCCTCGTAAAGCCCTATCTCGCTCGGGGAGAAGCCCCTAGCTACGTTAACTATCGCTACAGCGCGTCTATCTCCTAGCTTTACGAGCACTCTATCAAGCGGCCTAACGTCCAGCGCCTCCGCTAACGAGTCGTC
>CAZAZN010000008.1:29124-39216 GCA_964489665.1 uncultured Thermofilaceae archaeon | reverse complement strand
TTCCGTACATGGTCGGCGCGCTGGCTAGGCTAAACCATAACCACCCATTCCTATCCGATACCGCCAAGGAACTGGCTAAGACCTATGGCGTGAGGTTTCCGAGCTACTCTCCCTTCGATAACAATAAGGCTCAGGCACTCGAGCTCGTGCACTATGCCGAAAGGGCTGTCGAGCTACTAGAAGAGTTGTTGAGTAGCTCAGCGCGCATAGGCCCCTCTAAGTTCGAGGTTAGGAGGGGGGAGGGTGTCTCGGCTACCGAGGCGCCTAGGGGGTTGCTGATACACCACTACGCTCTTGACAGCGACGGTAGGGTTAGGTATGCTAACATAATAACTCCAACTGCTCAGAACTACAAGAACCTGGAAGCAGACGCTAGGGAGCTTGTGAGGAGGTACACGGGCGCGGGCGAAGAGGAGCTGGTCTCCCTCCTGAAGAAGCTCGTCAGAGCCTACGACCCCTGCGTTTCCTGCTCGGCGCGTTTCTGGAGGGAGCATTAATAACCTTTCCTTTTAACTAGCTCGCGTTAAGTTAACTTTATCATAGCCTTGGCTGAGGAGCGCGTTAGGGGAGTTACTTGGCATACGATTGTCTAGTAGTGGGAGCTGGGACGGCGGGTTGCTTCGCCGCCTACCAGCTAGCTAGGAGGGGCTTCTCCGTCGCTTTAGCGGAGGTTAAGCCTGAGGAGAAGATAGGTGAGAAGGTATGCGGGGACGCCGTGGGCAAGCACCACTTCATCAACGTGGGGCTGGAGCCGCCTAAGCTAGGAGTGGACGCTATCGGCCGCTTTAAAGGCGTAAGGGTGTACTCTCCTAGCGAGAGGTATTACGTAACGGCTTGGGGGGAAGGCTACGCCTTAAACAGGAAGGCTTTCGGAAGGCGGCTGCTTAAGCTAGCGCTTAACGCTGGCGCCGAACTCTACGCCGAGCACTCGGCGCAAAAGCCGATTGTCGAGGGCGCTTGGGTTAGAGGGGTGAAGTTCACTAGGAAGGATGGGTCTACGGTCGAGATTGAGGCTAAGGTGATTATCGACGCTAGCGGGGTAGCGGCAGCCGTTAGGACTCGGGCGCCAAGCGAGTGGTGGGTATCGTTCAGGGCTCCTAAAGGCGATTTTAACATAACCTATAGGGAGATTGTTAGGGTCGAGGGAGGCTTAGAGCCTGAGCTAGCGCGTATATACCTCAACGTAGAGGTAGCGCCTGGGGGCTACTGGTGGTGGTTCCCCAAAAACGAGGAGGAACTTAACGTGGGGCTTGGGATACGGTGGGGGGTTGAAGGGCCTAGCCCCAAACAGAGGTTCGAAGCTTTCATTAGGCCTAGGCTGAGGGAGTTTAAGGCAAAGGTCGTGCATAGGGGAGGAGGATTAGCGCCCACTAGGAGAACGTTGTCGTGCATGGTCTGGAACGGCTTAGTCGTTATAGGCGATGCGGCGTACACGGCTAATCCGATCCATGGTGGAGGGATTGGACCCGCTATGCTAAGCGCCCTGAAGGCTGCGGAGACGATCGAAGAAGCTTTTGTTAATAGCGGTGAAGCTAGCATTGAAGCCCTATGGCCTTACCACCGACGTTATCACGAGATGTACGGGGCTAAGCAGGCGGCGCTTGACGTGTTAAGGCTATACCTGCAGAGACTCACTAACGAAGATTTAGAGTTCGTCATCGAGAAGGGCGTTGTAACGGACGCCGAGCTATCCACCATGGGCTATGAGGGGCGGTTAAGTGCCAGCATCCTTAAGAAGCTCGGAGTTGCGCTAAGGCTGCTCTCGAGGCCTACGCTGCTATCAGAGCTAAGGACCGTTAAGAGTTACATGGAGAGGGCTTTCGAGCTGTACAAGGCCTTCCCAGACACGCCTAAGCAGTTCGAGGAGTGGAAGGTTAGGGAGGAGCGCCTATTCGGCCAGTTCGTTGATTGGCTAAACGCCAGGGTTAGGCACCAACTTTCTCCCGACTTTTCTCCTGAATAGTCGTCTATACCTTATCTATCTAGACTTCTTATCGCTGATCAACGCTTAAAAAGCGGTAGTCGGCTTCAAGCCCGATGTCGAGGGGGTACCTAGCGCTAGCAGTTATACTGGCTATAGCGGTAGCGTTAGCTTGCCTTCCTCCAAGGGCTTATGGCGAGGGCTACAGCTTCGGCATAGGCAGCGTGGAGCTGGTGAGGAGACCCCTTAAGCCTGGCGATGTAGCCATCGTAAGCTTCACCCTCTCTTACGTTGGAAAGGGCGACTTAGTAGACGTCAAAGTAGCCCTTCACCCCCTGGGCAAGTGGGTGGAAGTGCTCGATGGAGCTAAAAAAGTCAGCTCTTGGAGGTCTGGCGAGGTTAAGAGGTTCACGTTCGCGCTAAAACCCCTTAAGGAGTTGCCGGCTTCCGGTAAGCTACAGGTCAAGATCTCGTGGACGACTAGGGCTATTACTAAAGCGATGGATAAGTTTGAGCTAACTAGCAGCGAGGAGTACGACCTCACGTTCAAGCTGACCATATGGAGCGACCCGCTGATAGAGGTTGACGTAACGCCCTCCAAGCTCGTAACCGGCTCATCAACAAGCATGGTGATTAAGCTGAGGAACGTTGGGGGAGGGGTGGCTAAAGACCTAAGGGTTAAGTTGGCTTTAGCTGGGCTCGCAGTCCTCGACAAGCCGGAGCCCATAGTTCTGTCGGCCACTGAGCTGAAGCCAGGCGACGAAATTGGAGTGCGGTTAACCGTCGTACCCCTCTCTCAAAGCCCCTCAGTAGCTGCGGAGGCGAACTTCGTCGACGAAGGCGGCAACGAGAGACAGGTGAGCATGAAGAAGCTCCTCTACACAACGTCGGGAGGCGCGCTGTACATAGTGCCCAAGCCCTCGATAGTCGATGCCGGTAAGAGGCATGGAGTTACGCTCATGGTGGTGAGCAGCGCTGAGAGCGAGCTTAAGGACATCAAGATTAAGCTCGCACCCGCTGCGGGGTCCGGCATCATAGTCGAGACTCCGCTGCTAGAGCTTGAGGAGCTAAGCCCCTTGTCCTCCGCTCAGCTTAAAGCGGTATTCCTAGTCCCATCCTCGGCCTTAGGCCCCCAGGCGGTGAACTACGAAGTAGTCTACAGGTTGCCCGAGGGGGGCATCGGACGCGAAACTGGCAGCTTCGTTATCAACTCAATGGCTGCACCCGACGTTAAGGTGATATCGGTAGACTTAGTGCCTAGGGAGCCTAAGGTAAACAAGACCTTAACGCTTTCAATTAGCCTTCTTAACGTGGGTCCCCTAGTAGCTGAAGCGGTAAACGTCAGCATAACAGCACCTCCTGAGTTAGAGATCGTTAGGAGGAGCTATATCTTCATAGGGCAACTATCCCCACAGAGCCCCATGAGCGTAGCTTTCTCAATCATTCCGAAGAGACCTGGGAAGTACAAAGTTGAGTACAGGATAGTATACGGGGATGCTTACGGGAGGGTTTACTCGCTGGTTAAGGAGTACAGCATCGCCATTAAGGAGACTGTAGAGGCTGAGGTTGAGGTAGAGCAGCCACCTTGGCTAATGGGCGCACTGATAGCGGCGGCCGTCGTGGTGGCGGTGGTTATCGCCCTCCTCGTGCGCAAGCACGGGGTGAGGCGCCGTTGAGGCTAACCTACTACCTTTCCTTAGCTTTCGATGGAGTAAGGGAAAGGAGGGGTAGGAGCGCGGGAGCGGTAATAGGGATCGTGATAGCTGTAGCCGCGCTAGCGACCGCTCTAGGAATAGGCGAGTCGTTCAGCCAGATGTTCTACAGGAGCCTGAGGTCGGCTTTCGGCCCGGACCTATTGTACGTCATCCCTAAGGGTCACCTATCTGAGGCTGATATCATGCTACTATCGTCACTACCTAACGTTGAGACAGTAGTCCCCGTAGCTAGTGTCGCAGTGAGGCTAAAGGCGGGTGGTGAGGTCGCGGGGGTAACACTCTACGGGATAAAGCCGGAGCAGCTGTCCGTAATCGTCGGCGTTAACGACCTACGAGAGGTCGTTAAGGAGGGTACGCCGACGCTGGTAGGCACTAGCGTGCTAGTCGGCAAGTACGTTGCTTACGACATGCTAACAGGAGTTAAGAAGCTCGAGCCAGGGCAGCAGATAGTGCTGGAGGCTAACGGTAAGAACGTCATGGCAGTCGTCTCGGGCATCCTAGAGCCCTCGTCCGGTCCCGGCGTAGCGTTTATACACCCGGGCTCAGCCATCTTCATGGAACTTGAGACGTTCTTCAGGCTCTTTAGGCCCCACAGGACCTACCAGATGGCTACAGTTAAGGTAGCCGACGTAGACCGGATAGACGAGACGATAGACCTCATAAAGGCGTACGTGCCAGATGCTGAGGTCTTCAGCCTAGGCTTCGTGCTGGAGCAGTTTAACGCCTTCATGTCGGCGGTTCAAGTGTTCCTTGGCGCGGTATCGGGGATAAGCCTCGCGATAACGGGGCTCTGGATATTCGATACGATGACGATAAGCGTTATCCAGAGGACTAGGGAAATAGGCGTCCTCAAGGCGCTCGGGTTCAAGAAACACCAGATAATGCTACTCTTCATCTCCGAGTCGCTGATAATAACCATTCTAGGGGTAGCTATAGGGGTCTCCCTAGCCTTCGCCCTCTCCAAGGTAGTAGGGCTACCCATGTTCGGCGAGGTCGTAAGGCCCACCCTATCGCCGTGGATAGTAGCCTCAGTAACCGTGCTACCCATGCTAACTAACCTCGTAGCAACCCTCCTCCCCGCGTACCGGGCAGCTAAGCTCGACCCAGTCGAGGCGCTGAGGTATGAGTGAGGCGATGATCCTAGCACGGGGGGTTACCAAGGTCTACAGGGGCGACGGAGCTGAAACCTGGGCGCTAAGGGGAGTCGACTTAGAGGTAAAGCAAGGCGAGTTCGTGGCCGTAGTGGGGCCTAGCGGGAGCGGTAAGAGCACCCTCCTCTACATACTAGGCGGCCTTCTTAGGCCCACCTCAGGGACCGTACGCGTAGCTGGCATGGAGCTAACGGAGATGAGCGACAGTGAGCTCGCCGAATTTAGGCACTGGAACATAGGCTTCGTCTTCCAGATGTACCACCTAATACCGAGGATGACCGCCCTTAAGAACGTGATGTTACCGCTAATGCTTAGAGGCTTACCTCTAAGCGAGGCTAGGGACCGCGCTCTCGAGGCGCTTAAGCTCGTAGGGCTTGAGCACAGAGCTAATCACAGACCAGCTCAGCTGTCTGGAGGCGAGCAGCAGAGGGTCGCTATAGCTAGGGCTATAGTCACGAAGCCTAAGATACTGCTAGCGGACGAGCCCACCGGGAACGTTGACAGGAGGAGCGCCTTCCAGATAATGGAGATCTTCAGCATGCTTAGGAAGGAGCTTGGCATAACGATCGTCATGGTAACCCACAACCTAGAGTTAGTAAAGTTCTGCGACTGGGCTGCTAGGCTCGTAGATGGGCGAATCGCTAGAAAGTATGGAGCAAGCGAATACGAGCAACTAGTAAGGGATATGGTGAGTTCCGAAGAAGAAATAAAAAATGTTTTTATTTAACTAGTTCTTTAGTAAGCTTGTAGATTACGGGCACTATCATTAGGGCAGCAGCGATCGCAACGCCCCACGCTATGTTAGCGATTACCTTGCTGGTGCCAGCGAAGGTGCTGAACATCGCCGCCACGCCAACTATGATGAACACTAGGTATAGCAGGAACTTAGCGTGGCCAGCAAGAGGCTTAAACTCCTCATGCTCGCTTGCGATGGCGTTCACCAGCCTCTCAGTGATGCTGATGCCAGCGCCCAGTATGACTACGCCGAGGATCAGCGGGTAGACGTAAAGGCTCGGTATCTTCAGCATGTCGAAAGCTATGGTCACTAGCACGGCGATGAGGCCTATCATTATGATGTCCTTCAGCAGGTCGGCGAGATCCTTGTGCTTCTCGGGTAGGGCGGCGGTTATAGCCCTAGCAATGAACGTCGTTAAGAACTCGAATAGCACGATGCCAAGCGTTAACACGATTACCGCTCCGATGATCCTAGGTAAGTAATCGGCGATCGTTATCAGGTAGCTCCTCACGGGCTCGCCAATGTGGATCATCTGGAGCGCTATCGCTACCGAGATTACGATCACGAAGGCCTTAGTCAGTCCTCCTATGAAGCTGCTGAGGTCTATGCCCGCAGCCCTAAAGGCCCTGCCAGTCTCAGTCTTATCGAACCACTTCTCGATGCCTGTCATCTCGATGAGCCTATTTACGGCGCGGCCTACGCCCTCGCCAACGACGTAACCTATGCCGATCACGATGAGGGCAGCGATTACGCTTGGGATCGCAGCGATAACCTCTGATATGACCTTAGCGATAGTTCTCCAGACAATCTCGAACTCGCCGGGCATGATTTCCTCAGTAATGATAAAATGCTTTAGGGGGTTTAAATTTTCTGTTCGGTTAATTGACCTAGATAAGCCGTATTTCTAGCTCACTTTAGCGTCGCTTTTTACGAGAAGGTCAATTAAATCGTATGAACCGTTATATAGCTTTAAACCGAGCTATTGAGCACGATGACCGCTAGGCCGCTAGGAATTACGATACTTGCCATCCTAGAGGCGCTTGTAGCCATCGTCTTCATGATAGCGGGTTCCGGCGCGCTGGCTGTCGGTGGCTTAATGGGCGTTGTAGGGCTAGGAGGCTTCGCAAGCCTGCTAAGCTACGGGACGGGGGGAGTCCTAATAGCGATAGGCGTGTTAAGCCTTGTAGCAGCTTGGGGTCTCTGGTCGGGGCTAAGGTGGGCGTGGTACGTTTCGCTAGCGCTAGCGGTGTTAAGCATCTTAATCGGCATACTACTGCTACCAGGAAGCCTGCTGTGGCTAACGATAGAAGCCGTAATCGTCTATTACCTCACTAGGCCGCACGTTAAGGCGTTTTTCCGTTCAACCTAGCTTAGCCTAAGCCCTAGGGCACTTAAGCTGAGAGGAGCCCCTAGCGACCCTTCTCTAACAGCCGAAGAGATAGCTACCGGTGAATGGCGCGAGGAATCAAGAACCTGTTACTATTGCTGATCGCCTTCCTAGACGGCATACCTACGACCATTATACTGCTAAGCCAGCTGGAAAAGTCTCTCCCTATCTTTTCCTTTTTTAAGCGCTTTACTTGTGGTATCGATTTTAACCATAGCTGCGTTGGTGGAAAGTGTGCGGGGCAAGGGAAGAAGAAAACTTGTCTACGCGATCCCGCTTGTGCACATCCCAACTTATCTTGCGCTAGTATCGACCATGACCCTAGGCCTATGGCCTAAGAGCCTACTTCCTGCAGGCGTGCTAACGGGAACCTGTGGGTTAGCGGCCACTGCCTGTACAATATTTGCTAAAGGTGCTTTAGCGCCTCCTCCACCTGCTAGCCCGCCTAAGCATCCTAGTGGCCTTAACGACTTCCTTAGTTAACCCCTCCCTCCTCATGGCGCTGAGGACTTTGTCGGCATCCAGGAAAGCCCACACTTGAGCGCCCCTCGCGTAGGTTACCTTAACCGGCTTAGGTAGCGGAAGGGGGTTAACGAAAACCCATACGTACAGCTTCTCAAGCCCTGCCGCATATTTCTCAAGCTCCTCTCGAGGAGCCCTATGCATGTGGGAGTAGCGGTGAAGACGCTTAACCTCCATCGGGAAGACGTCAATAAGCTCTGCAAAGCCGTAAAGCCACCCCCTGCTAATGAGCGCGACAGGGCCACGTATGCTAGTCGGATACCTCCTAATCTCCCAGCGCTTCTCACCCCTAGCTAGCATCGATACGTAAGGTTGCTTAACTATCAGCCCCCTAATCCTCATTCTCCCGCCTTCAACCGCCGAGCGTGTAGACAGAACCTCTATTTATACTCTTTTTACATCGCGTCAAGATATCTCAACCATCGCGTCGGCTAAGCCGTAATCAGAGCGGAGAAAACACCGGCTCAATCGCCTGATAGGTGAATGGATTTTTGAATGGCGATCTTTATTTAAATAAAGAATAAAGATATATTGGTTATTCTAAGATACTCCATCACTCGCTACTAGTAATGCAATAATTTATTTTTATAATTTTTATATAATTTTTAGTGCTACGAGGGCGTTTATTGCTACATATAATCCTACTATGCTAATCAATATCGCATACGCCAACCTTAGCACGTATGGGGGTGACTTCTTAGTCGCTTTTGCGCCCAGATACGATGCTATTAATGTAGGTAAACCTATACTTAAGAATAATGGTATGTTCATATATCCATAATACGTTAAAATGCTTGAACCTAGCCCTGCGGTGAATATCATTTCCGCGCTCGAAGTGCCTACAGCTATATGCGTGGCATAGCCTAGGCTCATGAATACTGGCACATAGTATATTCCTCCTCCAAAGCCGCATATCCCTGTGGCAAAGCCTGCTAGGAACATGAGCATGAATAGCTTAGCTCCGTGTTCTAGCGCTGACACTTCTTTCAAGCTTACTACTTTCTTTAACTCGGCCTTCCTCTTAATAGTATTTCTAAACACGTATATCCCTATAAGTGTGCATGCTATACCGAATATTGCTCGAAGTACTAATCTCGGAACATACTTTGCTACAACGTAAGCTCCTATAGCTACTCCGAGGCAAGCGGCTATCGACGCCACTAAGAGCCCTCTTCTATAGATGTACCTATGCCTATAGTGAACTATTACCCCAGGTATCGTCGTAAGAGCTATTACCGCCTGATTTATACAGTATGCTTCTTTTATTGATACATCGAAGAAATACATTATCATTGGTATTCTTAGGAAGCATCCTCCTACTCCTAGCCATGTTGCGAGGAATCCTGGAACGAGCGCTGTTATCAGCACGTAGGTCCAATATAGTAGCGAGTCCATAGGGGTCATTTGAAGGCTTCTTCAAATGAGATATATAAAACTATCTACCCGTATCAACTTACTAACGACAACTTAAATATAGCTTTAATACCGAGGCTTTACTATCTAGGCGCTTAGCATATGCGCTTAATGGACTACAGGGTGATTTTTCTTAGCCAGTCTAGCATAGCATGCTGAGTCGTAAAGCCTAAGCGATTTATCCTGTTTTTAGTGAGCGTGCTACCATATTTTCAAAGTAGTTGAATGGAAGGTAGCTAGATATGAAGGCGGGGGAGGTACTTAAGAGGGCTAAGGCTCCCAAAGAGGTTTTTGATTTTTATAGAGAGCAGGGAAGGCTCGAGGAGGAAATAACTCTCCCTTCAGATGAGGAAATAAACGAAATAGCATCTTTATTTAAGTGCCTAGCTAATCCTGTTAGGCTTAAGCTTCTTCTCCTCTTAAGTAAACCGCACTGCGTATGTATGCTATCTTATCTTACAGGACTAGATATCACTCTTATTTCGCACCATTTGGCTAAGCTTAAAATGTGCGGCCTTGTTAAAGTTAAATCTAAAGCTAGAATCAGAATATATAAAACTGATACAAGAAAGATAAAACACCTCATTACAGTATTAACCTCTCTACTTAAGTAAGGTTCCTAAGCTAGATTTAAAGGAAACCAGGACATACTGTTCACATTACTAGCCTTTTTCGAAAAACGCTGTACCTGATAATATCTTTCCTTTTGCTCAATAGACGCCTCGAGGCTAATTCGAGTTCTTGTAGCTGAATACACCGTTTAAGCGCTTTAGTAGATCGTAGCTCTCCTTGCAGCGACGTTCAGCGAGTACTTCAGTAATGCTAAGCCCAGGGGTAGTAGCACAGCCGCTTGGTGGGCCAAGATCCTCAAGTTACGCGTCACTCGAGCTATGGCAGCGCCTCCGAGCAGGATCCTCCTAGCTGCATCTATAACATACGTCTGGGGCAGTAGGTCGCCCAAGGCTATGAGCCACTCGGGGAGAACTTCCCTAGGCACGTACACTCCGGCAATTAGCGGCACGAGAAGCCTTATGAACCAGGATATCGGCTCCACGCCCCTATAAGCTCCAGCTAGCCAGTACATGGAGGCCGAGATCAGTCCTATGCCGCTACACGCCGCTATCCCCAGTAATATGGTAAGCGCTAGGAGCCAGGGATCTGCTTGAAGTGAGACCTTCAAGCCGAATAGGAGGACTCCTACCACAAGGTAGGCTACCGCTATTAAGGTCTCCGTAAGGTACCGCCAA
>CAZAZN010000008.1:0-29024 GCA_964489665.1 uncultured Thermofilaceae archaeon | reverse complement strand
AACGAGGAGTCTAAGTAGACGTTCACCATAAGACCGGATATTATGAAGGACATGAAGTTCCCGCTAAAGTACGGGCTTGAGGCTCCAAATGCCTCCGCGAAGTACTTAAAGAGTAGTAGCGAGACGATTATCTGAACCACCTGAAACGGTATGTTCCATAACCACCAGACAGCTACCGAGGATACTTCCTCGTAGTAGAAAGTCATAACATGTCTTAGGTTAATTTTAATCCTTTCTACGAGAGCCTCCGCCTTAACCACTTCCCCCACCCACATAGTACAAGTAAGCATCCTCAAGGCTAGCCCTCCTCACTCTAAGGCGCCTTATCTTAGCTCCTCTGGAGACGAGCTCCTCGATGAGCCTAGGTAGGACGTCGTCGCAGCAACGAATTCCCACTATAACCTTAAACGCTCCAGCCTCGGGTTCTAAGTGCTCAACGTGCACGTAGTTAGGCTCGTATCTCCGAAGCACTTCTTCGATGTTAAAGTATGCTTTGTACATTTCTAGCTCAATAGCCTCTTCAACGTTAGCCTTCCTAATTAAATCGTCGGGGCTACCGTCTGCTACTACTTTGCCGCGGTGCAGTATTATAACCCTGGTCGCAAGCTCTTGAGCCTCAAGTGGGCGGTGAGTAGCGTAGAGGAACGTTATACCGAACTCCCTATTAATTTTGAGAAAGTAGCTCCGCAAAAGCCTTGCGGCCTCGGGGCTTATACCCATCAGGGGCTCGTCTAGGAGGTATACAGGAGTTCTTCGGAGCACTCCTATCAACAGCCCCACCCTAGCCTGTAGCCCAGTCGATAACGAGCCGAACGGCCTATCCAAGTACTCGTCAAGCCCGAGCTTCTTAGCAGCTTCAAGCCCCTCATCCTTAGGTATGCCGAAGAGCCTACAAGCTAGGACTATATTTCTCCTTACAGTAAGCCGAGGCCTAGCCCACGCGCTCGCTCCCAGTATCGAGGGTATATACGTAACGAGCTTAACTACTTCATCTTTATCTTTAACCACATCATAGCCCATAACCTCGGCCTTACCGCTCATGGGCGGTATAAGAGTAGCTAGTATCTTGATGAGCGTGGTCTTTCCAGAGCCATTAGGGCCTAGTATACATACAAATTCTCCTCTTCTGACGTTAATGTTAACTCCATTGAGGGCGAAAATGACTACCTTCTTCGTTATACTCCTCATGAAGACCTCGTAGAGGAACCTACCTCCCGCGGTCTCAAAGTATATCCCGGGATCATAGAAACCGGTACTGAGTACCTTATATGTCCTAACTAGATTATCGGTTAAAACAGCTATATCGTTAGCATTCATTGCTCATCACCGCATATTCGTTTGCTTATTACTCAATTCCTCGCTTAAGAATATAGGAGCTAGTTCCTATAAAATTTTCTTTACTGGATAATTAAAGATATAGATGTAGAATATTTAAAAAGTTCTGATTAAATACCGTTCTAAGGTTAATTAGTACGTGAGGTTCGGGGTTCTTTTGCCTCAGGGCTGGAGGCTAGACCTGCCTAAGGAGATGGAGGCTGGGGAGCAGTGGGGGTTGATCGTAAGGTTCGCTAGGAAGGTTGAGGAGCTAGGCTTCGACTCGCTGTGGGTTTACGACCACTTCGTTACGCGCCCTGGGCCTTTCGCTGGGAGGAGCGTTTTCGAGGCCTTCACAACGCTGGCCGCTTTAGCTCCCTTAACTAAGAGGGTTAGGCTAGGTACTTTAGTCGCCTGTATCCTCTACAGGAACCCTGCTTACCTGGCGAAGATAGCAAGCGTCCTAGACGTCGTTAGCGGTGGGCGGCTTGAGCTAGGGCTAGGGGCCTGCTGGTATGAGGCCGACTTCAGGGCCTACGGCTACGAGATGCCTAGGCCCGGCGTGAGGGTGGATATGCTCGAGGAGGCTGTCCAGATAATCAAGGCGTTGTGGACGCAGCCGGAGGTGACGTTTAGCGGTAGGTTCTATAGGCTCGAGAAGGCGCACTGCGACCCTAAGCCTCTTCAGAAGCCTCACCCGCCGATCATGATTGCTGGCGGTGGCGAGAGGAAGATGCTCCGGGTAGTGGCGAAATACGCTGATAAGTGGAATTTTAACAGGCACTACGGCCCTGAGGTATACGCTAGGAAGCTCGAGGTCCTAAAAAGGTACTGCGAGGAGGTCGGTAGGAGGGTAGACGATATAGTCCTGACGCACTTCGGCTTCGCGCTGGTGGGTAAGTCAGAGGAGGAGATTAGGAGGCAGTACGAGATGTCGGAGTGCTTGATGCTGATGGGGATAAGCTACGAGGAGATAAGGCGCATGCCCTACGTTGGGACGCCCGAGGAGGTAGCGGAGTGGGTTGAGAGGTTCAGGAAGCTAGGAGTACGCGAGATATACCTCCACTTCCTGCCAGCCGCGTGGGACATGTCGCCGCTAGAGCTATTCAGGGACGAGGTGATGCATCAGTTCAGGTGAGCTTCCCTCCGTTATCAACTATTATTCGGAGATTAATGATTACATCGGTATCATTTTTTATTCCTCTGATTTGTTCATCCTAGGGGTGGTTTCCGTGGAGCTGGTCCTAAAGGTTGGACGAAGGGGTGAGATCTACACCACTAAGGAAGTCAGAGCGATAGTCGGTATAAAGGAGGGCGGGTTAGTAAGGGCCGTAGTTGAGAAAGGTCGTTTAATAATAGAGCCTATTCCTTCAATTGAGGAGATTTTAAGGGAGCCGCCTCTATTAGAGCTTACTCCTAGCGAAGCCGAGAGGATTAGCGAGGAGGCTCAGAAGGAGGCCGGAGTCTATGGTTAAAATTTTATTAGATACGACCTACCTCTTGCCGATATTCAGGATTAGGGTTAGGCTAGAACGGTACGAGGAAGTGTTCCCCCAGCTCTTGGAGGGTTACGATGTCCTTTACACTCCGCTCTCGCTAGTAGAGGCTAAGTGGGTGGTGTTGAGTATTAGTAGGGGTAGTCATAGCGAAAGGGAGCGGTACCTAGAAGCTTTCAGGAGGGGGCTTAAGGCATTACTCCACGAGGAGAGGTTGACGCAGACTATAGTGACTAGCCCGGAGATAGAGCGAGTCGCGGATGTGCTGCTAATCAAGGGTGGGATAAAGGATTACTTTGACAGGATGATCTATGCGACTGCTACATTCTACGATGCTGCGTTGCTAACTGAGGATGAAAGACTAGCGCGCTTAGTAGTTGAGGGTGCTCCGCGACCGCGAGAGGTCTTATGCTGGAGGGACTTGCTAAAAATGCTCGTTACCTAGGGTACCTTAGGGAGCTTAGGAAGGTCGTCGAGGGGTGAGGCAGGGGTCATTTTTACTTCATCTGTTGGCTAAATGTTGAAATACTTGCTTCACTAAAGCCCTACTAGGAAGCGTATGAGCCTCCTTGAGTTCGCTGTTAGGTTTAGGAAGAGGCTGAAGGAGGAGACCGTCTCGACGCTTACGATGAGGTACCTCAACTTCCACCTCATGAGCGTGCTTGCAGCTGAGAGGGGACAGGAAAAGGCTGCTGTGGAGGCGTTTAGGCTGGGGATTTGAAGCGGGAATTTCCGCCATGGCGGAGTTGGTAAGGCTGGAGCCCATGACCGCTAACATAAGGATGGGTAAGGCCTTGGCTAGAGCCGCCTGGTACTTGTTTTAGCGGGAAGTTCCCTACGCGGGCTGAGGCTTATGAGCCTAAGCCTGGGCACTATCTGCTCATCTATGAGGATGAGGACTGCCCCTGGTGTCGCGAGATCACGGGTTGGAGAGTCCCCTATTGCGCCTACGTTGCCGGAATGTACGAGGGGGCTGCGTGCTGCATTCACATCACGTCTCTGAAGGGGGAGAGGTACGCGATAAACCGCGAGGTTAGGTGTAAGGCCATGGGCGATAAAGCGTGTAAATTCATCATGATATCGGTGCCCGTAACGACTAGCGTAAGCGAAACCCTCGAGATATTCAAGGACGTACTCGGAGATGATAGGGAGCTGCTGTTCAAGCACATACCCCTCGAGACGTCGCTAGACATCCTCCATAAGTACCAGCCAGAGGTGAGGGCTTGACGAAGAAGTACGACGTCGTAGTCGTCGGGGCTGGGCCCGCCGGGTCGGTAGCCGCCCTAGCTGCCGTTAAAGAGGGGGCAAGCTGCCTAGTGCTGAAGGCTAGGAAGTTCCCTAGGTACAAGCCGTGCGCGGAAGGGATTACGACTCGTGGCCAGAGGCTAATGAAGAAAATTGGGCTAGACCCCAGCCCCGTCGTGCTAAGCGCTACCAAGTTCTCGGTCCTTCACTATAGGGGCGAGGAACTGAGGGTGCCTACCTCTAAGGCTATGACCTACCGTGAGGAGCTAGACCGCTTCCCGATAGGGCTAGCTGAAAAGGCTGGCGCGGAGGTGGTCTTTAGGGAGAGAGTGCTAGAGGTTAAGCCGCACGCCGACTATGTCGAGCTGATCACGGCTAAGGGCGCTTATAGGGCTAGCTACATGGTTGCGTGCGATGGAGCAGTGAGCAGGGTTGCCATGAGCTTAGGCCTGCCCCAGCGTGCGGTAAGCCTGTTTTCGGCGTCTTAGCCGGGGTGGACGCTAGAGAGCTGCCGTGGACGACGGATGAGCTACACCTGTTCTATGACCCCGAGGTACTCCCTCGCGGTTACGCGTGGGCTTTCCCTAAGGGGGATACGGTCAACGTCGGCTGGTGCTGCGACCTAGAGTACTTCAAGGAGCATAGGAGAGCTATAGCCAAGAGAGTGGCTCCGTGGATTGTTCCAGGCCTTGAAGAGTTGCCGAGGATGCGCGGCGGGTACATACCCGCTCCCAGGGACCTCGATAGGAGGAGGCTTGCCGTAGGCAGGGTACTGCTTGCGGGCGACAGCGCGGGGGTCGTCGAACAGTGGTTTTATGAGGGGATATTCCTGACGTGCTGGAGCGGCCACCTGGCGGGAAGGGCAGCTACTGGGGATAGGCCAGGGGACTACGTTAAGGAGGTCATGAGGGGGCCTCGCGGCTACGTCTACTACGCCGCTAAGTTCGCGGAGGTCACGTACAAGGACCCGGCATCCATGTTCAAGATGGCTAGGGAGTGCATAGACCTCATGGTGAAGGCCGCCGACGGGGACATGTCCTGTAGGGACTTCGCGATAAGGGCTCTGTTGAGGAGGGTAGTTAGCTCTATTCGAGCGCCCTTTAAGCGCTAGCTTAGATCGGGAAAAGCGTTTCTACCGGCGCATTTGCTTAACCATTGATGAGTAAGAAGCCTAAGGTCGTTAAGGTAGATGGGCGAGTTGAGGAGTTCGATAAGGAGAAGATAGTTAAGAGCTGTGTGGCGGCTGGCGCTCCGGAGAGCGTCGCCCGCGAAATAGCTGACGAGGTCGCGTCTAAGGTTAAGGACGGGATGCGAACGACGCAGATAAGGAGGATGGTCCTCATTAGGCTTAGAGAGAAATGCCCTGAGGCTGCTGACGCCTGGGAGTTCTACGATAGGATCGTTAAGGGCAGGATAACGTTTGAAGACGGCAAGTTCATCGTCGTGGAGAAGGGTAGGCTGTATCTAGGCTGGCAGGTTAAGGACATAGGTCCTCCCGGCCTAAGTCACGTAGAGGAGGTTGAGGGCATCCTAAGGGAGCTCCAGGAGGACCTCGAGCACGGGATACCCGAGAGGACGATAAACGCTAGGACCTACGCGCTCTTCATGGGAGTGCTTCACTCTAAGAAGATGAAGAAGGAGGATAAGCTGAAGGCTATTGAGCTAATAAACGAGTTCAGGAAGAAGCTTGGGTGGAAACCCTACAAGCTTAAGCGGCCGCTAGATCCCTAGCCAACTACTAGGCCTAGTAGCCTCTCCACGACGGCTCCTATATCTCGACTAGGACAACTTAGCTTAAGTGAGTAGAGGAGCGCTTCTAGGTAGGTTTCAGGTGTACCTACATCGACCCAGAAGGCATCCGACTCGAAAGCGTAGAACTCGACTCCCTCCTTTATCAGCTCCTCTATGGAGCTCGTTACCTCTATCTCTCCTCTAGGGCTGGGCTTAGTATGCCTTATGGCGTCGAATATCTCTGGTGGGAACACGTAGAGCGACACGTTAGCTAGGTTAGAGGGGGGCTCCTTACACTTCTCCTTAATCCACTTCACCCTGTAGAGGGGAGCGTCTACTCCCTGCATACTGACCCTATCGCCGATTACGACGCCATAGCGGGTAGGGTCCTTGACCTTTTTTACGGTTATTATCGGGGCCTTAACCTTAGAGTAGACTTCCAAGAGCTTAGCCGCGACGTTCTCCCCTATGAACACGTTGTCGCCAGCTGTAGCCACGAAGTACTCTCCCTCGACGAAGTGCTCGGCCCTCAAAACGGCGTCTCCCGTCCCCTTAGGCGAGGGCTGGTTAACCCACGTAATATTGGAGCTCTCTATCATCCTGTAGAAACGATCAAGCATCGCTGCCTGGAGGTACTTCCTCTTCTCGCGTAGGTATTCAACATAGTCCCAGTCGGGAGTAAAGTGATCCTCTACGGACCTCTTACCCCTTCCAACGACGAAGCAGAACTCCCTAATGCCAGCTTCGTAGAGCTGTTCGAAGACTACTTGGAGAACTGGCTTGAGGACCAGCGAGCCCTCCTCTCGGACGAATATCGGTAGCATCTCCTTGGGCATCTCCTTGCTGTAAGGTACGAGCCTTGTGCCGAGGCCTGCCGCTAGTATGACAGCCTTAACCATCTTACCACGTATTAAGACGAGCGTCAATGATCGATAAGCGTTAATAGATGGTAGCTCCCTAGCCCGTAGCCCCGAGCTCAGCTATGTAAGTACGGCAACACCCCCTAGAAGGTCTGTAGGAGTAGAAACATGCGGTAAGCGCAGGTTATAGTAGCTATTGAGATACGACTCTCTCGTAAAAGTCTCAAGGAGTATCGTGAACACTTACCCTTTTATTCCCCTGCCTGCCGCGAGTCCTCGCGTGAGGTACTTCTGAACAGCCGCGCTTAGTGCGAGAACGGGCAGGCTGCTTACGATTCCGCTACTAGCGAGTAGGCCCCACTCTATCTTAAACTCCTGAATGTATCCAGCGATCTGTACGGTAATCGTCATCTTCTCCTGGCTGTAGATGAATATCAGCGCGTAGAGAAAGTCGTTCCATGTCTGTATCGTAGCTAGGATAGCTGTAGTGACTATACCGGGTAGTACTAGCGGGAGCGCTATGCGCGTAAACAGGATTAGCGGGGGCGCGCCATCCACCATGGCGGCTTCCTCGATCTCTATAGGGATCTCGCTGAAGAAGCCGTGAAGTAGCCATATCGTGTAGGGTAGGGCGTACACCTGATATGCTATTATCAATCCTAGCCTCGAGTTTATGAGACCTAGCTGCCTAAAGACCGTGAAGATGGGTATCGCTAGCACGATCGGTGGGAACATCCTCACTACTAGGTTCCAGCCTAGGAATAGCCTTCCAGCATACTTCCCTATCCTATGCCTAGCTACGGCGTAGCTAGCTGGTGATCCCAGGAGGAGTGCTAGGAGGGTTGATCCTAGCGAGACTATCGCAGTGTTAACCATGTACACGTAGAAGTTCTCTTCGAGGAAGAGCCTGTAGTAGTTCTCTAGCGTTGGATGTCTAGGTATCCACGTGGGCGGTTTAGTTATAACCTCGCTCTCCGGCTTGAAGCTAGTTACCACCACCCAGTAGATGGGGAAGAACGTCCAGATGATGGTGAGGATCACGAGGAAGTATATCACTATCTTCTCGGGCTTGAGCTTCATAGTACCCCACCTCCCCTCGTATACGCAATGTAGATCGCTATTATGACGGAGATTATGCCCAGCATTAGCAGGCTGAGAGCGGCGGCGTAGCCGAACATGTGGTACCCGAAGGCGTACCTGTAGACTATCAGCGTTAAGCTCTCAGTAGCAGTTCCCGGTCCTCCTCCGGTTAGCGCGTATACCTTATCGAAGAGCCTGAACGTATCTATTAACCTAAGTAGTACCACGATGAGGATATACGGTCTGAGGAGGGGGATTATGATGCTCCTTATTATCTGAGCTTGCGACGCGCCATCCACCATGGCGGCTTCCTCTAGCTCGCGGGGGATCGTCTGGAGGCTAGCGTAGAGGAATATGAAGACGAACGGGGTCCACTGCCACACATCGATTAGTATTATGCTGTTCATGGCTACCGCTGGATCGCCTAGCCAGTTCACCTTAGGAAGCCCTATCATCTCTAAGATGCTGTTTATCGCGCCGAAGTCTGGGTGAAGCAGGGTCTTCCAGAAGGCGGTAACTACTATCGTTGGTAGCATCATAGGGAGGAGGAGGGCTGGAACTATCTTCTCCTTACCCGCTATCTTCGCTTTAAATAGGAGCGCAAAGCCCAGCCCGAGGAGTACCTCTGCGGCGGTAGCTACGCCCATGAAGTAGAGCGTGTTTAGTAGAGCCCTCCAGAAGAGCGCATCTGAAAATATCTTGTTAAAGTTCTCTAGACCCTTCCATAAGTACTCTATACGCATATAGCTGATCTTAGTCTCGTGAAGGGAGAGGTAGAAGTTGTATATTATGGGGAATATCGTTAGGAAGGCCAAAACGCCTAACGCGGGAAGTGTAAATAGCCAACCCCACTTGCTACCTCGCATGCAGGACACCTATAAAAGAAAACAAACAATGGATTAGAGAAAAGTCTTAGCCCCTTAGGATGCTCCTTATCTCCTCCGCCGCCTTCCTCAGAGCGGTCTCCGGGTCGAGCTGGCCGGTAAAGGCCTGGTGCCAGTAGTTGGCTAGCGTATCCTCGATCCTCTTCCACTGAGGTAGTCTAGGCCTCATCTTGCTGTTCTTAAGCGCGTCTAGCTGAACGGGGTACCACGGGTACTTAGCAACTACGTCAGGATCCTTATAGACGCTCTCCCTAGTTGGCGGTACTCCGACCTCGATGGCTAGCTTCTTCTGCATCTCCTTGCTGGTAACGAAGAGTATGAAGTCTAGAGCCGCCTTTTGATGCTTACTGCTCTTGGGTATACCTAGCAGCCAAGCGCCTATCATCGGCCTGCTACCCGGAGGTACTATTACTCCCCAAGTCGTTGCGTCGAGCTTAGGTACCCAGGCGGGCCATACGATGCTCATCGCGGTAGCCTCGTTCGCCAGTGCCGCCTTTATCTCCGGCGAGTTGTAGTTCTCAACGCCCTTTGGAGTGTACTTCTTGAGCTCGAGTATGAACTTAAACACCTCCACGGCCTCAGGCGTATCGATGTCTACGTTACCGTTATTGTCCACGATCTCTACTCCTTTGCCCCAGAAGATTGGAAGGAGGTTAGTTACTATCGGGTTGCCCTTAGCAGCCCTGAACACGTATCCGGCGATGCCCTCCTTCTCGTATATCACCTTAGCAGCCTCGAGGACGTCGTCCCAGGTCTTGGGCTCCTTTAAGCCGTACTTACCGAATAGCTTCTTGTTGTAGACGAAGAGCTGTACGTTGCCGACGTAGGGTATTGCGTATAGCTTGCCCTTGTACTTGCACACGTTTACCGCGCTATCTATGAAGTCGGGGTCTACTCCGCCGCGCTCAGCTAGTAGGTCGTCTAGGGGCACTAGTAGTCCGGAGTCGGCGAACTCTGGTAGCCACGGATCGTCTAGCATAACTACATCGTAGGCGCCCGTGGCCTGTACGACCTCCTGTGCTAGCTTTTCGTGAAGGCCCGCGTAGTCGAACTCTACAACCTCAACCTTTATGCCCGTCTTCTTCTCGTACTCTCGGGCAGCGACCTTGAGCCCCTCAGAGTAAGTTCCCTTTCGCGCGGCAACAACTATCTTTTCAGGCTTCGCAGGGGCCTGAGGCCTAGTTAAAAAGTATACAGCTACGCCTAATACGATCAGCGCTACAACTGCTACAATGGCAATAGTCCGTGTCTTCATCGCCAGATGCTTTTCGTCTAGTGTCATATATGGATTATGCAAAAGCCTTATATGTGCTGATGGCGGAAACTTATTAGCAACGACTCCTCATTATGGGATGAGTTAAAAAATAAAAATTATATTCAGGATATTAGTGAGCTTTTATTAAATATTTTCAAAGATTTAATGAGGTAGCAGTAACAATATGCTCTCTTAGCGTATGCTACCACTTCCTCTTGAAGACCTTCTCGCCTGGATAGACGGCCTCGTCGCCGAGGTACTCCTCTATTCTCAGTAGCTCGTTGTACTTGGCGGTTCTCTCGCCTCTTGCAGGGGCACCCGTCTTTATCTGGCCGCAGTTTAGGGCTACGGCTAGGTGGGCTATCGTCACGTCCTCGGTCTCTCCGCTCCTGTGGCTTACTATCACGTTGTAGCCGTTCCTAGATGCCTTAAAGGCGGCGTCCATAGCCTCGCTAAGGGTTCCTATCTGGTTCACCTTTAGTAAGAGGGCGTTGGCGGCCCCCATTTCTATGCCCTTTGAGAGCCTTTCAACGTTAGTTACGAAGAGGTCGTCTCCCACTATCTGAATGCCCTTGAGCTTCTCGGTGATGAGCTTGAAGGCGTCGAAGTCCTCCTCCTGGAACGGGTCCTCTATGGAGACTATCGGGTACTCCTCGACGAGCTCGGCGTAGTAGTTGAGCAGCTCTTCCCTCGTAAGCCTCCTGCCGTCTACCTCGTAAGTGCCGGTCTTCGGGTCGTAGAAGTCGGTCGCGGCCGCGTCTAGAGCGAGGACCACGTCCCTACCGGGCTCGTAGCCAGCCCTCCTTATGGCCTCCATCAAGGCGTCTAGCGCCTGCCTGCTCTGCTCCATGGGCGGGGCGAAGCCGCCTTCGTCCCCGACGTTTATGGCCTGCTTGCCGTACTTCTCGGCTAGGTACTGCTTTAGGCTGTGGTAGACCTCGCAGCCGATCCTAAGCGCCTCCCCGAAGCTGTTAGCCCCTACGGGCGCTATCATGAACTCCTGTATCCTAAGCTTGTTGCCGGCGTGCTTGCCGCCGTTGATTATGTTCATTAGCGGTACCGGCATGACCCTGGCCATCGAGCCGCCTAGGTAGGCGAACAGGGGTAGGCCGTAGGTGTCGGCCGCCGCCTTAGCCACTGCAAGCGATACGGCGAGTATCGCGTTAGCCCCTAGCCTAGACTTGTTGGGGGTTCCGTCGAGCGATATCATTATCCTGTCTATCTCCCTCTGCCTCCTGCAGTCTAGCCCGATCAGCTCCTTAGCTATTATCTCGTTAATGTTCCTTACGGCCTTCTCCACTCCCTTCCCGTGGAACCTCTTGTCGCCGTCTCGCAGCTCGAGCGCCTCGTAGGTGCCCTTAGAAGCCCCGGCGGGGACCGCGGCCACTCCGAAGCCGCCAGCCGCTGTCACGATCTCGGCCTCGACGGTCGGGTTCCCCCTGGAGTCGAGTATCCACCTGCCCCTTACCGAGACTATCGTGAAGTCGCCTTCGTAGTACACGTTATCACCATAGGGGAGTGGGGAGGGAGGTAAAAATGCGCTTACCTCTAGTCCATTAACGTAATAGAGACCGACAGAAGTCATTGTCTATGATAAGGCTTTAAATGCGCTTATTTAATTAAAAACTCACAGCGCTTGGGGTGCTGGCATGGGGGGTTCCGCCGTTAAGGGCGTCGTGCTCTGCGGTGGCCAGGGGAAGAGGCTTAGGCCGCTAACCTTCTACTTCCAGAAGTCAATGATCCCAATAGGTTCCAAGCAGAAGCCGCTCCTAGAGTATATCGTCAGGCTAATGGCGCACCACGGAATCAGGGATCTAGTATTCCTAGTCGACTACAAGGGTGAGCAGGTGGTTAACTACTTCGACGACGGCTCTCGCTTCGGCGTTAGTATTCAGTACGTCTGGGACGACCCGAAGTACCCGGGTAATGCGGGCGCGTTGCTGAACGCCTACCTTAAGGGGGCCTTTAAGGGGGCTGAGGACCTCCTCATTTACTACGGCGATATCCTATCGAACCTAAACTTAAGCGACCTAGTCGAGAGGCATAGGGCTAGCGGGGCCGAGGCGACCATAGCCCTCTCGCAATCCTACATGGTTAGCGTTGGCGTAGCGGAGGTGAGGGGGGGTAGGGTCGTCAGGCTTCAGGAGAAGCCGCCGCTGGGCAAGCCAGTGGTTATTGGAATTCTAGCGCTAAAGACGAGGTGCGTCGAGATGGTCTCCGAGATAGCCGAGAAGAAGGGCAAGGCCGACATCATGGGGGACCTCATACCCTTAATGCTGGAGAGGGGGCTTAGGGTGGAGGCGTACGTCACCGACGCGTTCTGGTACGACGTCGGCAGCATAGAGCGCTACGAGAAGCTAGACCCCAAGCTCGTGGACGAGATCACGGCCTTCCTATTCTCCAAGTGACTTAGGGGTAAGTTTTTAACACCTCATACTTCCCTGTCTCTCTCAATGATAGACGTACACTGCCACCTAACCTTCAAGGGACTTAGGGAGAGGGTGGACGAGGTCCTAGCGGAGGCTAGGCGGAGCTTAGACGCAGTCATAACTACTGCCTTCCCGTTCGAGGAGTCGGAGGAGGAGAGGGGAGAGCCTAGGATAGAGGGTTTCTCAGTAGTGCTCGAGGCTATAAGCCTTTCAAAAAGGTATCGTGGGTTCGTGTTTGTAACCGCTGGACTACACCCTACGCAGGCGGTTAGGATGAAGAGGAGGGATATCGAGGAGTACGTCGAGTTCGTAAAGGAGCATGCTAGCTCGTTCGTCGGGATAGGCGAGGTAGGACTTGATAGGCACTGGATAAGGAGCGAGGAGGAGCATAAGAAGAGCGTGGAAGTGTTCGAGCTCATGCTGCAGCTAGCTGAGGAGCTTAAGCTTCCCGTAGTGATACACGCTAGGAAGGCCGAGGAGGAGACCTACAGGATGGTGTCTAACACTAACATCTCAAACGTGCTATTCCACTCCTACAGCGGCAATATGACGCTAGCTAAGGCGATAATAGAGTCCGGCTACTACATCTCTCTTAACACGCGCCTCCACACGACGAAGAACGCGAGGAAGATAGCTAGGCGGATGCCCCTCGAGCAGCTGTTGACGGAGACCGACGCCCCCTTCCTACACCCGAGCGGGGAGGGGGTTAACACCCCGGCTAACGTAAAGTTCGTTGTCGAAGAGATAGCGAGGCTACGGGGGATGAGCTTCGAGGAGGTCGACGCGGTTACTACGTGGAACGCCGTAAGGTTCTTTAAACTACCTTTGTCGATTCGTTTTTCGTCAATAAGCAATGCTTAAGTACCAGAGGAAGCGGGCTATGAGGGAGCACATGGTGGAGGCGTTAGTCGCTAAGTCCTGCTACATAGTGCGTGCCGGAGATAGCGACGGCTTAAGCTATGTAGCCGACCCCTTCGCGTACTCGGCATCTAACCTACTGGTAGGCAATGCCCCCTTCTCGGCCTCCATCGAGATTAGGGGCGAGGCTAGGCTAAGATTCTCAGAGGAGGCGCTGATCTCGCTAACCGGCTCGTGCGAGGCCGTGCTGTGCGGCGTTAAGGCCCCTCAGTGGGTGGCCATTCCAGTGGCCGAAGACGTCGAGCTAGAGATTAGGGCTAACGGGAACGTAGCGTACGTTGGGATAACGGGGCTAGACGCCTCCTTCGTGGGCTCCCGCCCCCTCCGCGAGGGGGTTAGGCTCGCGCTGAGGAGGTGCTACGAGGAGTTAAGCAGGAGGAGGCTTAACGCGCTCAGGGTCCCGAGCGGGATACTGAGAGAGTACCAGGAGCACTTAAGCTCTTTTAAACAGGGCACTGCTGCCCTGAAGCAGAGCGCCCTAAACCTGATAGCTAAGCTTGAGAGGCACCTCAGGCTTGCGTGCGAGGCGGCTGAGAGGGGGGCTAAGCTGATAAGGGTGTCTGTTGGCGGGCGCACCTACGAGCTCTGGGTAGAGGAGATCTAGCAGGGTAGGTGGAGAAGTTGGTTACCGTTCAGGAGAGGATAGAGGAGCTTCTAAAGAAGAGAGAACAGGCTAGGCTAGGTGGAGGCCCGGAGAGGATAGCGCGCCAGCACGCGGCTGGCAAGTACACCGCTTGGGAACGCTTAGAGATGCTAGTCGATAAGGGCTCGTTTATCGAGTTCGGGAGGTTCGTGCTTCATAGGGCCTCGGAGTTCGGAATGGATAAGAGGAAGGCCTACGGCGATGGCGTAATAACGGGCTTAGCTGAGATAGGCGGCCGTAAGGTAGCCGTCTACTTCCAAGACTTCACGTTCATGGGAGGTAGCGTCGGAGAAATGCACGCCGCTAAGATAGCTAGGACGATCCAGCTAGCGCTTAAGCTGGGCATACCCATAGTGGGTATCAACGACTCGGGCGGCGCTAGGATCCAGGAGGGAGTTGACAGCCTGAAGGGCTACGGCGAAATATTCTACTGGAACGTGATGGCCAGCGGAGTTGTGCCACAGATAGTGGCGATCATGGGGCCGTGCGCGGGAGGTGCGGTGTACTCCCCCGCTCTCTCCGACTTCATCGTCATGACCGAGAAGAGCTTCATGTTCATAACGGGGCCTAAAGTCGTTAAGGCTGCTACGGGCGAGGAGGTTAGCTTCGAGGAGCTAGGCGGAGCGCACGTACACGCGACTAGGAGCGGTATGGCGCACTTCGTAGCTAAAACCGAGGAGGAGGCGTTCGAGACTATACGCAAGCTACTCAGCTACCTCCCATCGAATAACGTCGAGGATCCGCCCTACGTGGATACGGGTGACGACCCCGAGAGACAGGACGAGGCACTGAACTCGATAGTCCCAGACGACCCCCTCAAGCCCTATGACGTCAGAGAGGTTATCGAGAGGGTCGTAGATAGGGGCACGTTCTTCGAGGTCCACGCGCACTTCGCCCCTAACGCCGTTGTGGGCTTCGCTAGGCTAGGAGGCCACGTCGTCGGGATAGTGGCTAACCAGCCAGCGTACCTAGCGGGGTGCCTCGACATAAACTCCTCCGACAAGATAGCTAGGTTCGTCATGTTCTGCAACGCGTTTAACATCCCTATCGTGACGTTCGTAGACGTCCCAGGCTTCCTCCCGGGAACGGCTCAGGAACACGGGGGCATCATAAGGCACGGCGCTAAGATAATCTACGCGTACGCCGAGACCACGGTTCCTAAACTAACGGTGATACTTAGGAAGGCTTACGGAGGGGCCTACATCGCGCTAGGCAGCAGGCACCTAGGCGGCGACGTCGTGCTAGCGTGGCCCACCGCCGAGATAGCCGTTATGGGCCCAGAAGGGGCCATCGAGATAATATACAAGAGAGAACTGGCTAAGGCCGAGAACCCCGAGGAGCTGGCTAAGAAGTTCGCAGAGGAGTACAGGAGGAACATCGCTAACCCGTACGTCCCCGCCGCGAGGGGCTACGTCGACGACGTCATACTGCCTAGCGAGACTAGGCCGGTCCTGATAAGGGCTCTGGAGTTCCTGCTGAATAAGAGGGAGAGGCTGCCGAGGCCTCCTAAGAAGCACGGCATACCGCCCGTCTAGTTCAAAAGGTCGAACGTAGCTAAGAACATAGGCCTCCGCCGCGGTGTAGCCCCGTGGAAAGGCTCGCCCTCCTAGCGCTACTCCTCGTGCTCGCCTTAGCGCACGCTCAGCCGCTAGCTAGGATAGAGGTTAAACTCGTAAAAACTCCGGCCTTAGTAGCGCTTATCGAGGAGAGGAAGGGCGAGGAGATAACCGTTAAGGACGTATCATGCAGCACCGCCGTCCTCGTGGCACGCCCTGGGTCCTACGTGCTGGCTGTGTTCTACGAGGACTCCGCCTTCGTGAGGTTAGTAGAGCTTAAGCCGGGAGAGAGCCTAGAGGTTGTGGCTAGCCCCGAGTTACCGCTACAAGCTGTAGAGATGGAGATGAGCGAGCTAGCCGTCTGGGCCGCGGGTACCTATAAGCTAGTATCGAGGGAGGGGCTCATCAGGGTGCCAGCGGGGGCTCGCGGAGTAGTGAGGATAAGCCTTCCAGCCATACTCGTCAGCGAGAAGGGCGTTAAGATCATTAGCCTTAAGCTGCGCGGTGAGAGCCACCAGCCTCCTCCCATGGCTCCTAGCGCCGCGAAGTTCGGCGAGAAAGGGCTTGCAGAGGTCTACGCCGCTCCCAGGGAAACAGTTAACGTAATGAGGGTAGTAATCACGGTGGCGGTATCCCTAGCGCTAGCGACGTTAGCATTCGCTACGACGAAGGCACTACTACGGCGGGGGTCAGGGGCTGAGGAGGGTGAGCAGGGAGAGGCTTGAAGGTACGACGCTAAGGGTCTACAAGGAGCTGGTACTCGCCGGCAGACCCATGGGAGTTAGGGAGCTCCAGCGCAAGCTAGGGCTTAGCTCCCCAAGCCTAGCCCTATACCACCTATCTAAGCTCGAGAGGATGGGGCTGGTGGAGAGGCTTGAAGGCGGCAAGTACTCGGTGAGAAAGGTCGTTAAGGTAGGCGTCCTCAAGCACTTCATAGTGCTGAGGCGGCTAGCGGTTCCGCGGATGGTCTTCCACTCAGTCCTCGTGACGTCGCTAGCAGTAGCCTACGCCCTCTCCCTAAACCCAGGTAGCTTAGGGACCGACGAGGCGCTAGGCCTCGTAGCCGCGTTTGCCGGCGCCCTCGCCCTATGGTACGAGACGATTAAGCTCCTCAGGTCCTAGCCGCGCGGCTTACCGGCGAAGGAAAGCCGTTATTTCATTAAGGCTCGTGTCGAGTCGAACGATACTACGTTAAGAAGATAATTTTAGCATTTAGAGGCAATTTAGGCGACTGTTACATTTAAATGCTAGGACGTAGATGAACTATCGTGCCCAGGTTAGACGAGGAGGGACTTAAGCGGCTAGTGATCGCGGCGGCGGTAGCCGCCTACATCTCATCTACGAGTAGTAAGAGGCGAGAGGGGGGAGGCGTAGTAGAAGTCAAGGTTAACCCGTGGAGGGTCGCCGCAAGGTTAGATATCGCGGAGGAGTGCTGCTTGGACTAAAGCTCATCCGCCCCCTCCCTCTCTCTTTTATCCGTAGTGTAACCCACGGAGGGTGAGCATAGAGACCGTTTTATGTCACAACCCTCTCCCTTTATCGTGGTGAGGGAGAAATGGGGGCCGTAGAGTACAAGGGCGTTAAGATAGAGCTTCTAGGCCACGCCTGCTTTAGGGTAGAGGGAGGCGGCGTTGTAATCTACCTAGATCCCTACCAGGTAGCGGAGGAGAGGAGGGATGGCGACATAATCGTGTGCTCCCACGACCACTTCGACCACTGTAGCCCCGAGGACATAAAGAAGGTCGCTAAGCCCGACGCTGCTATAGTAGCCGCTAAGAACTGCGCCGCTAAGGTTAAGGGGCTTGCAACGCACCTAGTCCTCCTATCCCCGGGCGAGGAGGTGGAGGTTAAGGGCGTTAAGATAGAGGCTGTGCCGGCCTACAACGTTAACAAGCCCTACCACCCTAGGGGGTACGGCGGCATAGGGGTTGTGATCACCGTTGCAGGCGTTAGAATATACCACGCCGGCGATACCGACTTCATCCCCGAGATGAAGGAGCTTAAGGACATCGACGTAGCCCTCCTACCCGTAAGCGGAACCTACGTAATGACCGCCGAGGAAGCTGCCGAGGCAGCTAAAGCCATAAGGCCCAAGCTAGCGATACCCATGCACTACGGAGCCATCGTAGGCAGTAGAAGAGACGCCGAGAAATTCGCCGAGCTCCTAAAGGGAGTCTGCGAAGTTAAGATACTCCTCTAAAAGGCCTTCTTTCCCCTAAGCCTTAAGCTTAGAAGCCCTTCCTCTCGGTAATCGTCGCAGCTCTCTCTTCTCTAATTTTTAATGTCATGTCTTAACAACGCGCCATTACTGCGAAAACTTGGAGCTTAGCCTTGGAGAGCAGTAAGTAGTAGGTGGGAGGCGAATGCTAGGCCTTATGTTTTGAGAAGAGTCTCTGATCGCATTAGGCGAGCTTCAAAGCCTAACAGACCTGGGTAGCACTAGAAGTACTCTTCCAACTCCTTTCCGAGAATTAGCCTTATTCCCTTCTCCCTAGCTAACCTCTTCAGAGCTTCGGCGGCATCGCTCGGAGCGTTAACGACTGCAAGGAAGATCATCATAGGTCTCCTGCCTAGCTTCTCCTCTACAAGCCTAGCGCGCTCGAGAACCTTCTCGACCTCCTTCTTCGCCTCCTCAACGCTCCCTACAGCCGTCGTAGCCTCGCCAACGACTAGGGGGTCCTCGCAGAACACGTTGACCTCCACGAGCTCTCCATCGCGAATGAACACCTTCCTCTCGACGAGCGCCTCCGGATAGCCCATCTCGCCTAAGAGCAGCTCGATGAAGGCCCGAGCATAATCTTCGAACGACGCGCCCAGGACCCTGCTAAGCTCCCTAAAGCCCGTCCTCATGTACCTCCATAACTTCTCTTGACCCTTCCTAAGCTCCCGAACCTCCTCCCATAGCCTCTCTTGACCTCTACGTAACTCCCGAACTTCCTCCCAAAGCCTCCTAGTATCCTCCCTAAGCTTTCGGACCTCCTTCCAGAGTAGCTCCTGATCCTTGCGGAGGTCTCGAACCTCCTCCCAAAGCCCTCTTACCTCCTCTCTTAGGGCCTTAACCTCTTCCCACAGCTTAAGCTGGTCTCCTCGCAGAGCCCTTATCTCCTCCAGTAGCTTGGCATGCGCCTCCTCGTGCCTATCGAGCCTTTTAAGCACCTCTAGTAGCCCAAGGTATCCTGCCACGGCGTACCTGAACTCCACGTCTTCCTCTAGAAGCCTGAGGAATTCCTCCTTTAGCGACGAATCCATCAAGCACCACCTCCAACTTAGACTATTTAAGCCCTTGGAGCCGCTATCCTGCCTTAGGCTCTACACGCTACTTATAAAGCGCCTAAGAAAGGCGTGAGCCTACGAGGTCGAATGTGCCAAGCGTTAGGGCTAGGGACTGACCGCTAGCTGAATCGTTAAGCTGCCGTTAGTCTTAATAGCGGCTCTCCCTGCCTTACGGCGTCGCCCTCCTTTACTAGCACCTCCTTAACCTTCCCCCTCCTCCCTGCCCTAACCTCAACCTGAGTCTTCATGCTCTCTAGGACCACTACAACCGTGTCTGGCTGAACCTCATCGCCCGGACCAACCCTAACCTCCACGACCCTACCGCTTATAGGGGATTCAACGGCTCCGGGCATCGAGGGGGCTAGCTGTTTTGTGGCGGCAAAGCTGCGTTCCTCCCTAATTACCGCGCGCTCTAGGGCCCTTAAGAGAAGCTCCCTCTCGCCGAGCCCCTCCTCTACCTCAACCTCGACCTCGTACACCTCTCCATCGAGTATGACCCTAAAGCGGCGCCTAACCATGTTAGACGCTCCTACGTGTCTCCCCCAGATTCATATGCTTTAACCCAATGTAGCCCGCGGTAGCCACCACTCCTAACCGCGGAGGAGGTAGAATGAGATATTAGGGGGCGTATAGAGGTCACTCCGCGAGGTGCTAGGTTTGGCTAGACGGCTCACACTGCTAATCCTTCTGCTTCCGCTTCTTCTAGCCCCCTTAGTCCCCGCTAAGCCCGTAGCGAGGGTGTTCATCTACGGCCTTATAAGTAGGGGAAACTACGGGAGACTGTACGAGCTCCTGGAGAACAACGGGTTCGCTATAGACTATGCGGATCCTGAAGAGTTTCCCGTGCTCAACCTGACGCTAGACCTCCTCTCCAGCTACGACGTCGTAGTGCTGCCCGACATACCCGCCACCCCGCCGCCGGTAGTTGAGGCTATAGTAAGCTATCTCAAGTCGGGGGGAGGGCTACTCGTTATCGAGTACCCATTTGAGGAGCCGTCTCCGCTCGGCGAGCTACTAGGGGTTAAGTGCCTTAAGGAGGAGCTCGTCGACCCCGAGTCGCCAAGCGGTAACTTGGTGTGCACTGAGGTCGCCAGCGAGGTCGGGTATAAGGTGGAGAGTGTAGTCATCCCTTTTACTAGAGCCTTAGCGGTAACAGCGCCCGCTAAGCCCGCGCTACTACCGCCTCCAACGGCTAAGCCTAAGGCTGAGGATGTGGGCGTTAAGGGGTATCTAGCGCCGCTCGCTATAGCTACCTACGGCTCGGGTAGGGCGTGTTTCGTAAACGGGCTAATATTCCTGAACAACTACTTCCTCTTCGCAGGGGATAATGCGCAGTTCATAGTTAACGTATTTAACTGGCTAGCCGGTAGGAGTCCTAAGGAAATAAACCTTGAGTTTCAGAGGACGAGGACCCTGTTCTTCATAGCTGCTGGCGTCGTTGTCGTAGCCTTAATGGCCCTTGCGATAGGGGCTAGCGCTAGGATCCCACTAAGCGGCTCTAAGCTTCTTAAAGTAACTGCCCTAACCTTAGGCGCGCTCTTAGCGGCCTACGCTGGCGCCGTCCTCCACGGTTACGTGAAGATCGGTAGCTTAGGCGGGATCTCCTTTGAGTACTTTGTATCGTTTTACAGGCAGTCCATGGTAGCTACATGCCTACTTGCGCTATACCTGCTGTCGCTCTCTAAGGCTTACAGGGTCTCGCCATTCAGCGAAAACATGCTTAAGCTTATGGTAGGGCAGGCGGTGGGCTCCATACCCTTACTGCTGCTGGTAGCGCACCTGTGGTCAACTACACAGCTACCCATGCTATCGATGCCCGTAGCGCTAGGCGTGTACTCGCTTAACATCTACGCGTGGCTTGGAGTCCCATTCCTCTGGCTGATGCTGAGGAAGACGTTTGAAAAGAGAACCGTCGAACCGTACGCGAGCGCGCTAAGGGTAAGCACTCAAGCATACCACAGCCTCCTCAGCGAACTTTACGGTAAGTACATCTCGCCTATATACGCGATAGTGACGGCCTCTTACCTGCTACCAGCCCTCGTAATCCTTACACTAGACCAGCTCTGGGGCGGTAGAGCTCCTAGCGGGGAGGTATTCGACCTGTTACACGTTAACGAATTCTTCGTGCTCTCCCTAGCGATAGCCATCTTCCTGTTGAGGAAAGGGCCTAAGTACGGGTTTACCAGCGTAGAGGAGCTGCGTAATGTTAACGCGCTTACGTTTACGCGGGAGGTGCCCTACCTGCTGATAATGCTGTTCCTAGTCCCCAAGGTCATAGGGCCAGTAGCCGGGCTTGAGGTCGAGCTGAAGTCGATAGGGTACGTGCTGGTGGGCGTGTTCATCGGGTACGTCGTGGGCTACGGCGTCCTATGGCTCTACTTTAAGGGGGTTAAGGAGGCACTGGTCACGATCGTTACGGCCCTCATAGTGATGGGCTACCAGTGGCTGGTTGAGAGCATGTTTCTAAAACCCCTCACCTCCATCCTACAGCAGACGACGGCTGCCGCGCTAGCGATCGCCGTGTCGGTAGCCCTCAAGAGGACCCTAGCGGACTTCCTTAAGAGCGTGCCCGCGAAGCCCAGGAGAACTAGGAGGGAGGAGCTCAAGGAGCTTCTCAGGAAGCTTGACCAGGCCTTGATAGAGGGCAGGATCTCCGAGGAGACGTATCGCGAGTTGAAGGAGAAATACGAGGAAAAGCTAAGGAGGCTTAGCGAGGCTCAGCGTTGACTTTTTATCGCAGCATCTCGATAAGCCTACACCAGCGATGAATAAGCTAGTTCTAGTCATAAACGCCAGCGCTTCGTGCATTAAGAGGATAGCTAGGAATAGGCTGTGCAGGGCCTGCCCAGTCGAATTACGCGTAGTACCTCAGAGGTGGAGTGACCTAGCCGTGTTAAAATACGCTAAGAGGCTTAGAGAGGAAGGACGAGCAGTTATACTAGTTACTATGGATCAAGGACTCGCCTTAGAGGCTAGGATGAAAGGCATACAGACGATCCTGCTTGAAACGCCATCGCGAGTAGAGACTAGGTACCGTGTAGAGGTGAGGGGAGACAGGGTAGTTTTGCATAGATACGTCTACAGGGTGCCTAAGCGTGTTAAGAAAGAGGAACTCTATACGCTCTTTCTACGTAAGCTTAGAACGCTTAAGCCCTACCGGGAATTCATGTCGCAAGTTAAAGTCATCCCTCGGCGCTAAGGCGTGAGAGACGACGTGCCTAAGCCCTCATCGGTCGTATAATGCGACGGCCCAGCGCACATAAACCTTCCTCATGCTTCACACCGAAGGAGCACTTTATCGGCTAACCTTCTCTCCTCGACGCGAGCTTTACTAGCGCCTTACGAATCCTCTCAACAGTCTCCTCAATACCCGCGTTTGACGCTAGGAGGTGCGCTGGACACCCCCTCCTACAGTCCGTTGCCCCTAGCCTCCTCACCGGCGCCGTGAAGCCTTCCTCCAGTAGTGCGGATACGAGGTCGCACTCGGTAACGCTCTTCGAGGGTAAGTAGGCTACGGCTACTACCTCTAGCCCCGCCGTCAGCAGGTAATCGATGTGCCACCTTAGCCTCTTCCAGCTCCTCAAATGCCTAGAGATCCTAGCCTTAAGGCCGCCGGGCCCCTTAGCCGAGCCTACGTACACGTAGACCCCGGGCCCTAGCTCTACCCTCCCAAACCTTCCGACCTGCGTATTAACGCGCCTTTTAGCCCTTAGAATGAGGGCGTATACTCCAGGTTCGTCTGGTAGTTCTCCGGTCAAGCCGCTCGCCTAATCCTGCTGTAGAGGTAGACCGCAGCTCCCAGCGCCGCAGCTAGCGCGAGAACGTCAAGCAGGTGAGCGTACTTTAGGATTAGCCTCCAGTTCTCGCCGAGTACGTAGCCTATGTAAGCTAAAGCGAAGTTCCACGGTATCGAGCCGATTAGCGTATACACCGTGAACTTAGCGGGATCCATTAAAAACATCCCAGCGGGTAAGGAGATAAACGTCCTAACAGCTGGCATCATCCTGCCTAAGAGCACGGCTACTCCACCATACCTGCCGAAGAGCCTCTCAGCCCTCGAGAACTCCTCTTCTCCTATTAACAGGTACCTCCCATACCGCTTCACGAAGGCGCGCCCACCCTTAGCGCCTAAGAGGTAAGCAATCCACGAGCCCGTTAAGTTAGCAACCGAAGCGAGCACTGAAGCGAAGGCTACGTCCCACAGGCTATTACACAACGCGAACCCGGCTAGCGGCATGACTACCTCGCTCGGGATCGGCAGGCACGCGCTTTCTAAAACCATCGCCACGAATACCCCGAGCCATGACACCTCCCTAACCACCTTAGTCAACGCATCGACCAGCCACGCGGTTAGGGACACGGTGAGAGCCCATAGAGGCCTGAGAAAAGGCTAACGCGGCGCTAGCCTAGTGGACGCTACCGTAATGAGCCTACCTCCCTCGGCCCTGAACAGGTGGACTTCTCTCATTACCAGCCGCTCAGTTATGCGCCGAGACCCCTTAACGATCCTCTCAGCTACGATCTCTAGGTCTAGGCTGGGCTTAGCCCTGGAGCGAGCGATCGTTACGTGCGGTTTAAACTCAGTGTACCGGTCTGTAGAGTACTTTAGGAGAAACGGTTCCACAATCCTCCTTAGAGCCCTTACCGGCCCCTCATCTTCAGGTACAGCCGCCAGGTAGCGCGGTCTCGAGAAGCTAGGGAAGGGCCTTAGCCCCCTAAAGGTAACGTCCACCTCTGGGTATCGGCTTAGGGCGGCTAACGCCCCCTCAACGTCTCTACGCGGCGGAGGATTAGGACCTATGTATAGCAGGGTTAGATGCCTATACTCTAACGGTACGAGCTCATACGGCTCCTCGACGAGCTTATCAAAAGCCGTTAAGGGAGCCTTAAACCCGACGAGGTAAGATGGCAATTAGCTCTCCTCCCCCACGGGCTGGATGAGTGGTATTATACTATCCTTAATGAAGTCTAAGGCTATCGACTCATCGACCCTAGAGAACACCGTTATCACGCAGTTCCTGGTAACGCCTACTACCAATCCCTCGCCGGCCTCGAAAACTACGTACCATACCTTACCTAGATCGAGGTACTTCTGGTACAGCTCGGTATCCGCCAGCGCCTCGCCGTACAACGCGCTCTTCTCAACGTTAGGCGTCCTTAGATCGTCGAAGTAGATCACCCTGGCTGAGCCGGGCCTAGACTCGTGCAACACTCTAAGCTTCTCAGCAGGTATTCGAGCTTCTACGATGGCGTCTTTTCTAGCCGCGAGGACGACTGAGAGCAGGCTAGCTAGCCTGTTAGCCCTCCTCTTCTTAGCCATGAGGATTAGGAATACTCTACCCTCATAGGGGTAAAACTCGAAGTACGTGTTAGTTGAGGCCGGGACCCTAAGGACCTCTCCCCTATACGAGACCTCTACCACGAAGCTCTCCTCGATATAGCCTACGAGCGAACCTTCAGACCACTTTAGCTCGACGACCCTCCAACCTACCTCGACCTCCCTGCCGTCAACCTCCTCGACCTCAACGGCCCTATAGTCCTTAAGCTTGGAAGCTATCACATCCAGCTCGCGAGGTTCAAGTACCTCGAATATCTTAAACGCTAAGGGCAAGGCTACCCGCCGCTAAATACTCGCGTAAATAGGCTTAAGCTCACCGCCCAGCCCAGGCAGGCATGCGCGCACTAGCCCCCGCTGATCGCTAACAGCATCGGTTCGCGCATCCTCCGGCTACCCCTTCTCAAGCTTTTCCCTTAACGTTCTCAGTATGGGAATCGCCTCTAGCTTCTCGGCATCTAGCTCGTCCCATAGTATACCTGGCGGCTTCGGGTAGCGCCTCGGCCTAACCTCTATAGTTTTAGTCGGCGTAAATATCACGTCTACGGGGACATCGTGCCTCGTCATTGGTATCGTGTCCACTACCTGAAGGTCGTGTACCGTCGTTACGACCGGTGTGTCCTCGTCAACTAGCCCAAGTTCTCTTAGGATTGCGTACTCTAAGTCGCTGTAACCTCCCCCCTTACCAACCCTGCCGCCGTCAGGGGATACTGCCACTGATCCCGTTACTTTGACGTCTATCTTAAAGGGTGGGAAATCGACCTTCCGCCCGTACCTGAAGGCTCCCCTTATGGTTGATGCAGCCCCCTCCCTACCCCTCGGGACGTCGCTGGGCCTTATGATGAGGAAGCCCTCCCTTAGCCTAGGCGTAGCCATGACTAGGATCTTCCCTGCCCTTAGCACTGCCTCCCTCACAGGCCTCTGAGGGGAGTCCGGACAGCAGAATACGACGTCGGCGTTTGCGAAGACCCTATGCCTCACTAGCCTAGCCGCAGCCCTCTCTGCCCCCACGAAGTTAGGTATCCTACCCCGTATCGGCTTGGGAAACCTCGCTACGCCCCTCTCCTCTAGTAGCCGCCAGATCCTCTCCCTAATCCTCCTCTTAACCTCCCTAACGTCCTCCATTAGCCCTCCTTCAACGCGTCTATTATCAGCCTACAGAACTCTGGCAGGTCGTCAGGCACTCTGCCCGTGATGATGTTCCCGTCCCTTATAGCTGGCACGTCCCGGAACTCGGCCCCCGCGTTTATTAGGTCGTCCTTAACGGCTCTATAGGCGGTAACCTTCCTGCCCTTAACCAGTCCAGCCGAGATCAGCACCTGTGGCCCGTGGCAGATGGCGGCGATTATCTTCCCCCGAGCGTGAAGCTCCTTCACGAACTTGATGACGTCCTCCCTTATCCTAAGGTGGTCGGGAGAAAAGCCGCCAGGTATTATCAGCGCATCAATCTCGTCGGGGCTTACCTCGCCCAGCTGCTTTATGACGTACCTCTCGCCCTCCTTAAAGACCTCTAGGGGTATTGGGGTCCCGAACCTCCCGGTCACGGGCTTAGCCGGTATAGCCGGCCTCGGGTGTAGGCCTGCTTTTACGGGTATTATTATGACCTCAGCGCCTTCCTCGCTAAGCCTAAGGAACGGGTACAGGAGCTCTACGTCCTCAAACTCGTAGGACGCGATTATAGCGACCCTCTTACCCTTTAGCGCGGTACCAGGCCCAGTCCTCACACTCTTAACTACCAAGGTCGGATAAAAATGAGGAACGATGGACGCTAGCCCCGCCCTGCTCCGGGCGCTTATCGGGAAAATCTTAGGCAGCAGACGGGCTCTAAGGAGTTAACAAATCGCTAGGGCTACGAACCCCCATTATGCTAAAGCCTGATCTCCGATAGCTCGTACCTTCCCTGGAGTCCCCGAATGATCCTCCTCTCCTCCCTGAAGAAGTACGTGCCGAACTTGGACATTAAGCGTGCTGCTACGTCGCGCCTCTCGTCTATTAAGTTCTTAGTCTCCTTAGGATCCTCCTTCAGATTATACAGCTCGTCGGGCTGGCCCTCAGGCCTTAGAATTAGGCTCCACTCCTTATCCCTAATGCACCTGTCCACGGCCTCGTGGTAGCCCATTATCGCGGCGTCCCTATGCTCATCCTTCTCCCCGAGCACTACCTTAGCGAAGCTCCTGCCCTGCATGCACCACTCCCTCTTTAAGCCCATTAGCTCGAGGAGCGTTGGCAGGACGTCGGGGAACATCGCTATGGCGTCGACTCTCCTAGCGTGCTCCCCGCCGGGCAGCCTTATCATGAAGGGTACCTTTAGAAGCTCGTTATATAGGCGGTCAGGACCCTTAAGGAACTTCCCGTGGTCGGCTAGTGGGTGCCCGTGATCCGACGTTAGGACGATTATTGAGTTGTCCATGAGCCCTAACTCCTCGACCTTTTCTAGGAATTGCCCGAGGCAGTAGTCGACGAACGATACCTCTCCAGCGTACAGCCCTCTTATGTACCTTATATCCTCCTCCGTGGCCCATCTATCGGCTGGGCCTCCCATGGGCAGCACAAGCCTCGGCCCCCTGTAGTTGGGGTCTGTGTACGTGTCAAACCTCGGCGGCGGGTCCCAGGGCTCGTGGGGGTCGAAGCAGTCTATCCAGAGGAATAGAGGCTTTCCATGCCTAACGTTCTTCTCTAGCCACTCGGCAGCGGTCCTAAAGACCCTAGCCGGGAAGTAGTCCTCCTCCTTTTCCACGTCGTCTATATTTGCAAGGTAGCGCGCGACCAGCCTCCTCCACTCCTCGGGGTAGTTCTCCTTAACATAATCCTTGACCCTCCGCTTTAATGGGGGATGGGACGCGTAGGCATCGTACTCCTGCCCCCTTATCCAGATAAAGGAGTGGAAGCCGCGGTGGAAGTTCATGCCGGGCTTGAACAGGTGGTAGGTATCGGCTACTAAGCCGCAGACGTACCCCTCCCTAGCCAGTATCTCAGCGATCGTTATCTCCCAGGGATAAGGCCTGAGGGGCTCCCAGCCTCTGTAGGGTAGGGTGAAGTTGCCGGTCATCAACTCTATCCTAACGGGTATTGTAGGTAGCCCGCAGGGGTAAACGTTCTCGAAGACCACCGACTCCCTAGCTAACTTATCGATGTTGGGGGTCTTGCAAGCTGGAACCCCCTCGAAGACCGGCTCTCCCCTGTTGTAGAAGCTTACGTGATCCTGCCTTAGGCTATCCAACATTATGAATATGAGGTTTAACCTATCCACGCCTATCACCGCTCATAGGCGGTTAATACGTTTAAAAGATAATTAAGGGAACTATGACCTCCTCGGGGGTAAGGCCGCCGTGGTAGCCGAGGCCTTCAGGTTCTAGGTCCTTCTCCCTATAGGGGTAGAGCAGTGCTTTTCCCCTCTTAGCTAAGATTACATAGTCTCCAGCCCTCTCTAAGAATTGCCTAGAGGGCTTACCCCTACCGAAGATGCCGCGCTTAACGGCCTCCCCGACAGTAAGGGGAATGAAGCCCTCGCCGAGCTCGTGCAGCGATTCCTCGAGCTTATTCCTATCTAGAGCTTTTAGGTAGGCGAATCTCCTCTCGCCGTACGGGGGTATGAGCAGCGAGCTCATCAGCGAGTCTAGGGTATGGGCCATTATCAAGCCGCTTTTATTGACCCTCGTTTGCCCGTGATCAGCTAGTAGCACGACTCCAGCGCCAGCCGACCTAGCCGTCCTCACAACCCTTTTCAGGATTGACGCGAGGGCTATGATACAGAACCTAGCTTCCTCGGATTCGGGGCCGTAAACGTGCGAGACGGTGTCAAGCTCACCCCAGTAAGCGTAGACCATTAACTTGTTAGCCGCTGATAAGGCCTGCACGGCGCGAGGGAAGACGTCGGTGTAGGAAATGTGCTTCAGTACCTCGCTGCCCCTGGAAATCTCCTTGGTATACTTGCTCTCGATATGCCCCTCGTAGGCGACGAACACGCTCTTAACGTTGTTAGAGGCTAGCGCCTCGAATATCGTAGGTAGCTCGACGAGCCTAGGGTGCACGCCAGCCTTTTCTAGCACGCACCACTTCTCGGCGGCTGCTGGCGAGTAGTCCAAGGTCCTAACTACAGCACCCACCTCCCTTAGGTACATCCTATAGCCTAGGACTGCGTGCCTTATGGGCTCGGCCGCCGTAGCTATCGACACGAGGGCTGTAGCGGTAGTTGACGGAGCAACGCTGGTAAGCCACGTTACGTACTTCGCGGTCTTAAGTAGCTCCTTAACCTCTGGCTCCTCGGCTACGCTGAGCAGGAGGTTCACCCCTAAGGAGTCGACAACTACTAGGAGTAGCTTGGAGCGCCCAACTAGGGGCTCAAGGAGCCCCTCGGCCTCGCCCCTAAACAGCGCGACTATCGAGGAGCTTAGATCGGCTAGGCTCCTCTCCCCGTACCGCGGCTTCACGTAACCAACCTTCCGGTACTCCTCCTCGGCCCTCTCGTAGGCGTCTTTAAGAACGTCTAGCCAGCTCAAGGTCATGTAGCTCCCTCACGACCTCATAGGTTACCCTAGCGGCCCACTCAAGGTTCCTAATCGAGATCCTCTCGTTCACTCCGTGCGCCATCCTCATCAGCTCCCCTAGGTTCTCGGCCATTAGCGGGAAGAAGCCGTACGCTACGCTATTGAAGCTCCTCCTCAGGTATCGTAGATCTGTAGCCCAGGGGCTGAGCATCCGCTTTAACGCGACTCTTCCCAGCCTCCTCGTTAAGACCACCTCGATGGCCGTCCTCAGCGGCGTATCCCAGGGAGATCTCGTCGAAGGCTCCTCGAATAGGAACTCTAGCTCATAGTCGATGCCCTTTAAGGTTGAGGCGATGTACTCCTCTAAGTCCCTCCTCCCCCTCCCTGGAAGCACCCTGCAGTCGAACGATACCTCGCAGCTCGGAGGTGTTACGTTAATCTTAACTCCAGCGCTCGCCATAGTAGGCGTTACCGTATCCCTCACGAGGGCGTTTAGCACCCTAGCGCTACTCTCATCC
>CAZAZN010000007.1:0-42147 GCA_964489665.1 uncultured Thermofilaceae archaeon | reverse complement strand
GCTCTTAGTACCGCGTCGTAGGTGCCGGGTCCCCTGTAGCGCTCGGTAACCTCCTTGACGCCATCAATTGAGAGCAGCACCGCGTCAAACCTTCGCCAGTAGCCGGGCTCTAGTGCCTTAACCAGCAAGCCGTTAGTCTGGATCACGAACCTAGCCCAGTGCACCTTATCCATGACCTCCCTTATGAAACGGGGATTTAGCAGGGGCTCGCCGCCGTAAAAGGCTACGATAGCCTCGTCGTCCTCTTCTAGGAACCTCACGAGGTCGTCTACCTCGTACTTGACGTCCCACGGCACTGTGCTAGGCGGGAAGCTCCCCCCACAGTACTTGCAGCTGAGGTTGCAGCGTCCAGTCGTGAGCACTATGTACAGCACGCTTTAGCTTATAGACGGAGGGAATAAAAGAGCGGCTATCGCGAGGATACTAGGCGCTAGCCGGCGGTGAGCCTTGGATGCTAGGTTAATCGCGCTGGGGGCGGTATTAGTAGCGGCGGCCTTCGCCTTAGCGCTATACGGCGGAACGTCCGAGGAGGAGGTCATTCAAGGCAACCTCACGCTAACCCCTAAGTTCGTCTACACCTACGAGCACACGTACGTGATCAAGGCCCGCTACCTAATCAAGAACCCGCTTAACAGGACTACGAAGGACTTCATCTACATAGCCATACCGAGAAACACGACGTTCCAGCACAGCTACCTCATCTCGATAGAGCCTAAGCCCGTGCGCGTACAGCTGGATGAGGACGGCAACGTCTTCGCGGTGATAGAGCTGAAGCTTAAGCCGGGGGAGAAGTTCTGGATACGCGCGGAGTTTAAGGTTACCATGACCGAGTACGCGATAGACGAAAAGGGCGTGACGTCTACTTGGCCCCCCATGGAGCTAGTCGCCAAGCTCACTGGCCCGACCTCGCTCTGGAACACCGAGAACGAGACGTTGATCGAAGTGGCTAACAAGTACGGTAAGGGCGACACTCCGCTAGAGATAGTTAAGAACTTAGCTAGCTGGCTCGTTCAACGCATAAACTACCAAGTTAAGGGTGGAAGGCTGGGATCAGATAGGGCGCTGGTAGCGGGGCCTAAAGGACTCGAGGTGTGGGGGGACTGCGTTGAGGTAGCTGACGTAATGGTCACCTTAGCTAGGATTAAGGGAATCCCTGCAAGGACGGTCTACGGGTTTATGCTGACGAGCCCCTACGAGAAGATGTGGCTTAACCTAACCACCGCCGAAAAGGAAGGAGAAGAGCTGCTAAAGCACTGGGGAGGCCACATGTGGTCGCAGGTCTACGTACCCCCCTGGGGGTGGATAGATGTGGAGCTACTGGAGGGCAGGGTGGCTAGGGTGGGAGAGTACACGTGGAGGCACGTCGTGCTAGGCTTTGAGGAAACTAGATACTACGGCACGACGCTAACGAACATGTGCCTAACCGGGTACCTAGAGCTTGAGTACGTGGAGTACGAGTTCAGCAAGGTGAGGGAGTGATGAGGCGGGTAGCCGTCCTCACGCTAGTGCTAGCCTTAACGCTCCTACCCTTAACCGCCTACTGCCAACCCCGTTACTGGATAGCGCTAAACTACGTCGTCACCTTCAGGGGGGACGGGACAGCCGTAGTTACCGCTAAGTTCCACCCCTTCACTGCGGAGGGCACCAGCCTGTACGGTAATAAGACCATTGAGGAACAGCTCAGGAACGAAACTCGGGAGCTAATAAACGAGATGCTCCTCATGTTCACGACGAGGCCTAGGGCTGCTAAATATAAGATCCTTACCGAGCTTAGAGCAAACGATAGCACGATAGCCTACTGCGACGTCTACAACGTGGGCAACTTCACGGAGCTTAAGGGGGCTTACGAGCTGAGCATCCTCCTCTACCTGAACACGACGGAGTTCGTGAGGGTTAAGGACGGTGTAGTCGTCGTCAGGCTTAGGGATAGCTACACGAGTAGGGATCCTAGGAGCTGGATAGACGTGCTGGAGATTAGGGCCGAGGCGGGAGCCGAGATTTTAAGGTACGAGTGGGAGCCTAAGGACGCTAAGGGACCAGACAAGGCCGAGAGGAACGTGCTAGTGTGGCTTAACAAGAACGAGCCTGAGGCGCCGGACTTCTACTTGATAGAGCTGAGGATGCCTGGTTTTAAATCGTCCAGGAAGTTTGTAGCAGTAAAGGCGGAGATCATAGAGGCGGTCGCTAAGAGAGGTAAGCTATACGTTAAGGTAAAGGGAGTATATGGAGAGGGGCCGGTGATAGTTAGGGTAGCTGGCGGGCGAGTTGAGCAAGCGCGCAAGGTTAACGTGAGACCGGGCGAGACTGTAACAGTGGTACTATCGTTAACGCCTGGCAGCAGTAAGGTTGAGCTGTGGGCTAGCGGCGTTAAGTTGGATGAGAAGAGCATAGAGGTCGCAGTCGGGAGGACTTTCAAGTACGAGAAAATAGCGATATGCTTAGCAGTTATTGGTGCAGTTCTACTAGTCGTAGGAGCTCTGAGACCCTCCCCTGAGAAGAAGGAGGAGCTTCCTAGCTTCGCGAGCTAGGTAGCTTTCAGGGTACTCGTCGACTACCCACCTTAGATAAGCCTCGTCTAGATCGCGCGAGGTAGTTAAATAGTTGAACACGAAGTTTGTATAGCGTCTTAGGGCTTCCAGCACCTCGCCTCTACCGGCCCAGATTAGCTCCTCTAACGGAGTTTCAACGTATCCCGGCATCACGTTAACTAGCCTGAAGCTCTCGGCGAGCACCTGGGCTATCCTCAGCGAGTCGACGATGACTGCATATCCTCGAGCCGCTAAGCCCGGCTCAAAGCCGATATAAGGCCTGAGGCGGTGCGTGAGGCTATACACTTCAGACGGGTTGACTGCAGCTCCAAGCCTAAGCCTAAGTGCGTATGCTAGGAGCTCTAGCGCGCTCGTAAAACCCTTCACGATCCCCCGCGCCCTAGCCGTAAAGACTAAATCCGCGAAGCCTAGCTCCTTTAGCCCCCTCAGCAGCGGTTCTTCAATCTTCAGCCATATGCCACCGTAGACGCCGAGGAGCCTGCGTAACCTCAGCTTTACGTCCTCCCAGCTAACCTTACCTTTAACGTAAGCTCGAACGGTCCTCGCTAGCTCTACCGGATAGGGGAGGGCTAGTCCCCTCGCCTTATCGGAGATGTTAGCGAGGGCGCCGAGGGCTTGTGCCCTCGCTAGCCTTAGCCTAGGGATAAAGACTATGACTCCCTCGCCCATCGAGGGCTACGGCCGTAATCGCTCCCTTAGCTTAAGGAATTCCTCCATGATCCTAGCTCCTGAGCTCGTGCCTATCCTTGTTGCACCGGCCGCGATCATAGCGAGGGCGTCCTCTGCGTGCCTAATGCCCCCAGACGCCTTAACGCCCGCCCTACCGCTAGCGATCTTAGCGAGGAGCATCACGTCGTGTAGCGTAGCCCCTGAGGGAGCGAAGCCCGTGCTGGTCTTTAGGAAGTCGATGCCCTCCTCAACGGCTATCCTGGCCGCTATCACCTTCTCCTCCTCGCTTAGGTACGCTGTCTCCAGTATCGCCTTAGCTACGCAGCCCAGCTCCTTAATGGCGGCAACGACCTCGGCTACATCGCGCCTGAACATCTCCAGGTCCCCCGATTTAAGCGCCATTAGGTTAACTACGAAGTCCAGCTCCTTAGCCCCCCTCCTAGCGTACTCCCTAGCTTCGAACACCTTAACCTTCGTTGGCGTAAAGCCCAGCGGGAACCCTATAACCGTCCCCACGTTAACGCCGCTACCCTCTAGCAGCTTAGCGGCCTCCTCAACGAGCCACGGCGGTACGTAGAGCGCGGCGAAGCCGTAGCGCTTAGCCTCCTCACAAGCCCTCCTTAAGTCCTCTACCGTAGCGTATGGCTTAAGGAGCGTATGGTCTATCGTCTTAGCGAGTTCGGACGGCTTGAGACTGCGTACTAGCTCGTCTATGCTAGCCCTGCTCCCAGCCATACTTCTTCAACGTCTCTAGTAGCTTATCAACCTCTTCCTTAGTTTTAGCCAGTCTAGCTATCTTCACCGCATCCCTTATGTCCCTAGTGTACTTCGCGACCTTCTCAGCAATGTACTCGGCGACCTCCGGCGCGACTCCCTCCCTTCTAACCAACACCTCCTTAGCCACCTTAACGAACTCCTCCTCTGTGTACGGCTTCATTCTGATCACGAGGAACCTAGACTTTATCTCGCGAGGTATCTTGCGCTCGTCGTTCGCAGCTGCAAACACCCAGCCCTTGCCCCTCCTCTCCTGGTACTTCCTATACTTAGCTACCACCACCCTACCGCTCTCCATCCAGGTTAGTAGGGCGCTAAGGTCCTTAGCGTCCTTAACCTTATCGAGCTCGTCTATCAGGAGGTAGCGGGGCAGCCTCTCGAAGATTATGTCCCTAATGCCAACCCTAGTAGACGTCCCAGCGGTTATGAACACGGCTCCTGGCAACCTCTCGATCTCCATTAGGAAGAGAGACTTAGCACACGCAGGCGGCCCCACCATAAGTATGTGAACTGGCTTCTTCGACTTCAGCGACTTTATGAAGATCTCCTTAACGTCCTCGTACCCGACTATTACGTCGAATAGATCGTCAGGTAGCTTAACCTCTTCCTCCTCAGGAGAGGGTATCTCAACACCGTACATCTCGAGGATCTTCTTCGTAAGCTCTCTATCGCTGAGCCTATACTTCTCAGGTCTCTTGCTAACCCTCTCGACGACTCCTAGGTAGAGGAGCCCGGGAATCTCGAAGATTAAGCCCACCTCCCCGGGGGTCCAGGAAGGATCCTTGCCCTCCCTTTCCCTGCTCTCCTCGAAAATCACAGCTGCTTTGAGCCTCTCCCTCATCTCAGGGCGTTTAGCTAGCTCCTCTAGAGCCCTCCTGAGGTCGGCGCGGGCCTTCATCCTCCCTCCCGACTACTCCTCTTCCTCTTCACTACCGCTCGGCCAGTTCAGCGCTATTAGTATTATTATGGGAAAGATGAAGGATAAGAGGGCCCACCATTTAGACTTCTTCCGCCCCTTACCCTCGTAGAACTGCCTTAGGCCGTTGTAGGCTGAGTAGAGCATCCAGAACATGGCAGAGTACTTTGCGAACTTACCCACAGCCTCCCGCTCGAAGCTCCTGAGGCCTTTCTCCTTACTTCCTCCTTCTACCATGTTTCCGCGCCTTCCTAGGTATTAAGAGCTTTTTTGTGTGATAAATGGCTTTAGCTACGTGGTAATACTTGCCTGATTCCCTAGTGGTGCTAGCAGCTCTAAACAGGTGGTAAACGGCTAGTAGCGCCCTCTTCCAGGGCTCAAGCCCTCTCCTCCTACCCATTTTAACTCCTCTAATGATACCTCCTCACGCTTTTTAACACTTATTAGCCGAAGCTAGTAGCGAGCAATACTCGCCAGCCTAAATACGCGACCTTAGCTGGAACCCCTATTTAAGCTACTGGAAGCTACTTCTTAGCCTAAGTATTGCGGGCTTAGGTTAAAGGATATATACTCTTTTACATCACTTTTAGCGACCGAATATGAGCGAGCGTGTTCCCTCTCGCGAAGAGCTTTTCGAGAAGATTAGAGAGGCTCAGATGAGGGGCTGGCCCACCGACGGCGTGGCTGAAGCCTTCATGGAGCAGTGCATCGTTTCCTTCTGGCTAGAGGAATTTGATAGGTGCTGGAAGTCTTACCTATGCTTAGCCGCCTACGAGACTACTAAGTACTTATCGGAACAGCTAAAGCTCCTTAGGGAGAACGAGTCTGTAATTAGGGAGAAGGGGCTCTGGGAGGAGTATAAAGCTGGCGAGGAGGAGCTTAACAGGGCGCTAGCTTTCTGGTCCATGGGAGACGAGGCTAAGGCTTACGAGCACGCGAAGAAGGCTGAGGAGAGCCTAAGGAAGGTGGTAAAGGCTATCATGAAGGAGGAGGTTAAGGAGATAGCCGAGCTTAGGGACAAGGCTCAAGAGCTGATAGCTAGCATAAGGCAGCTAGAGATACCGATGCTGCTAGAGCTAGACGACGATCTAGCGCCTATAGAGGAGAAGATTAAGGAGGCCGATAAGCTGGCTAAAGAAGGCTCCTACACGGAGGCAGAGGAGAAATATAAGGAGATCATAAAGGAGCTTGAAGAACTTAAGAAGCAGACCGAGGAAAAGAGGAAGCAGATACTAGTGGGTGCCGGAGTAACAGCGGGCGTCGCCACCTTAGGCCTACTCTACGCTTACAAGAAGGGCAAGCTTAAAATACCTCCGCTTAAGTTACCCGGATTAGCTTAAAGGAACAATTTTTCTCATTTTCTTCCCAAATTATCGCTTGTTAGTGAATCCCAACTTAATTTAATTTACTATAAATTTAATACAGGTTATGGCGTCTTACGGTATGTAGAACGCTGATAGTACCGCCGCTATCGCCGCTATTACAGCCGCATGTTTAAATTTATTCCTCAATAGGGCCCATGTTATTGCGAATACTATTGGAGGGGCAAGTATAGGGTCCGCAGGCGGCGTTATTAATAGATCTACAAGTAGATTAATTACCCCGCTGGTGAGAAGAGCCGTGGCTTTATCTCCTAACCCAATGGCTAACGAGGTCTCAAGAACCTTCTTAATCTTCTCTTTTTCTACAGATCCTTCGCCCAAGGCTTACCCCATGCTACTCTGTACGCTTTATTTAAAAATGACGCGCGTGGCGGCTCGTGCTGGGCTTTTATTACTAAGCTTTCTCAATGACTTTAGGTGAGCTCGTGCTCCCCGAGGTACCCGAGTACTTAGTACTTCAGTACGTAGTGATTGTGGCTGCCGCATTCCTCCTCATCTATAGGCTCCTAGTGGCGATAGCCTTCTGCCTTATTGCGAAGAGGCTTAGCGGCGTTGTAGACCTGGAGCCGCGCGACATATTGTACGTGGGCATAGCTAGCTTCTTCGATACTGTGCTGGGGCTACTGGCCATAGGCTCCCTAGCCTTCACGAGTAGGACTGACGTTGAAGCCGCTACGCGCATGGTCACTAGGATCAGGGACGATCTAAGGGAAGCAGCTAGCGTCCTCTCCGGCATTAAAGACGTCGAGGTGCAGAACATAGTTCGGGACATGAGGCTTGTATCGGATAAGCTTGAGAACTTAGTGAGGAGCAGGAGGGTGGGGAGTAGGCGAGCCCTCGAGATTTTAAGAGAACTCGAGAGGATAGCGTTCGCCATAAGGGATAGGTCTGACGACCTTTCGCTCGAAAAGGACACTAAGCGAGCGGATCGCCTAAAGAACTACCTCGCCTCTAAGCTTGAAAGGTCTAAAGAGCTGGTAGACAAGCTCGTCGAGATCGCCGGGTAAGGCTACTTTACTAGGCCGTGGCGCTTAAGCACCTCGACGATCCTAGGTATTACTACATCGGCCTGTTCGCTGGCGTCTACGTCTACGAGTATGCCCTTAGCGCGGTAGAAGTCTAGTATTGGCTTAAACTGGCGCCTGTACAGCTCGAGCCTACGCTTAATGACCTCGGGCTTATCATCCTCCCTCTGATATAGCTCTCCTCCGCATATGTCGCAGACCCCCTCAACCTTAGGCGGCATGAACTTAATGTGGTAGATTGCGCCGCACCTCCTGCAGATCCTCCTACCGCTAAGCCTCTCGATTATCACTTCGTCGGGCGCTACGAAGTTTAGGGCTAGGTCGAGCGTGGTCATCTCGTCGAGCGCCTGTGCCTGCCTCAACGTCCTGGGGAAGCCGTCTAGGATAAAGCCCTTCTTGCAGTCCTCCCTGCTAAGCCTCTCCCTAACGACCTCGATGACTATCTCGTCGGGGACGAGCTCGCCCCTCTCAACGTACTCCTTAATCTTCCTGCCTAGCTCAGTGCCTCGCTTTATCTCCTCCCTGAAGATGTCGCCCGTCGAGATGTGTGGAATCCCGTACATCTTGGAAATGGCGGATGCGTAGGTGCCTTTACCGATGCCCGGGGGTCCCAGGAACACCAGCCTCAAGCCAACCCCCACGGCTAGTAGGGGGCACCCATTTAAGAGCAGTTCCCCTTAATGAGTAACGTGAGGTTCAAAGAGGAGGAGGGGGTACTCAACGGCTCTAAATTCGTGGTAAAGATCCCCGAGGAGCCTAAATGCCGCTGCGCGGTAGTGGGCTGTAGAGGGTGGGCGTATAGAGGAAGGTTTGTCGAGGGGCTCCATAGGCACCTCGACCCGATAGGTAACGTGATAGCTGAACGCGGCTACTATTGGGCCTCTACCGACTACGGTGCTGGGGGCTACCCCGTTAAGGCGGCGATCAATAGCATTAGGCTGCTTATAGAGCACCTAAGGAGGAAGTACTCGATAGAGAAGGTAGCCCTGCTAGGCGTATCAATGGGCGGGCACATCGCCTTGATGTACGCGATTGAATATCCCGAAGACGTCTGCTGCATCGTCGACGTCTACGGCGTCGCAGACCCAGAGTACCAGGTGAAGTACGTCTTAAAGGCCCTGCTAGCCCTGCCAGTGATGCTAATTAAGATAGGGAAGCCTGAAGAGGTGCTTTCAGCGCTTAAGTTCCTAGAGGACATTAGGAGGGAGTTTGGAGGATTACCGCTCCTCGGAATCCTGTCTAGCGAGCTTAAACAGTTCTCCCCTATCAGGCGGGCGGGCGAGCTTAACGTGCCCGTACTCGTAGTTCACGGCGATAAGGACTACGTAGTGCCGTTGGAGGTTAGCCTAAGATTTGTAAATAAATTAAAATCCATAGGTAAAGAAAACTTAGTTAAGCTAGTTATAGTAAAGAATGGAGGTCACGACGAGTATACTATACGTAAGGCACTGAAAGAGATCTTAGATTTTATTGAAAAGAGATTTTATAAAAACGTTTAAGTAGAGGCCCTCACCTTATCGCGGGAGTGCTCACTCATGGCCATAAGCTTTAAACAACTGTTAGACTTGCTGTCTAGCCTCCGGCTGCATCACTTGAGGGTTGCCCGCATCCTAGAATTCTTAGCCGAAGGGTTAGAGGAGCCGCTTGCCAAGGCGGTATTCGAGGTAATAGCCGCTAACCGCAAGTCCTCAGCAAAGGCGTTAAGCTCGATAATCCGAGAGATCTCGCGCGAGTACGGGCTCGTCCCAGAGCCTAAGCCCGCCGAGTATGGAGGCTACATTACCTTAGCTGAGGCTAGCGTTTATGGGGAGGTCATCGCTAGGCTGGAAAGGCCCCAACATAAGGTGCCGCTAAACACCCTCCTCCTCTACACAAAGACATCTCTCGTTACGTTCGCCTTACTTCACTTAAGCGCTGAGCTCGAAGCACTTCACGAGTACTACGATGCCTTAGATATTCTAGCCTTGCCACTCCTTAAAAGGCTTAAGTTCTACTCAATGTACGACTTAGAGATGGTAGAGGATGTGGTTAGGGCGCTGGAAGAAGCTTAACCTCCTACGAGACTCCGTGGGCAGCTGGCGCTGTGCGCGTGACTATCAGCTTTACGCCTATACCCATCGAGGCATACTGGCGCTTAACCTCTTTAACTATACTCTCCACCTTATCCTTTGGCGCCAGTATGAGTACGCTAGGTCCGGCGCCGCTTAACGCTACTCCTAGAGCGCCAGCCGACAGTGCGGCTGCGCGAACGGGTTGGTACCCGGGCACGTAAGGCGCTCTAGCCCTCTCGACGATGCAGTCCTCCATGCCTAGCCCGGCGAGGGCGAAGTCGCCCTTTACCATGCCGGCGATTAGTGCAGCTAGCCTGCTAGCATTCCGTACGTAGTCGGCTAGCGCTACTCTTCTCGGTAGAACCTTTCGCATGAGCCCCGTCTTCTTTGGTGGGACTTCAACGTCGGGTACAGCTAATAGGAACGTAGCGCTAGGCTCCCCTAGCTTAATGGGCTTAGGTCTATCCCCGTGTAGAACCATGACCAGTCCGCCTAGCAGGCTTGCGGAGACATTGTCGTAGTGCGGGGATCCGGCGATTACTCCCTCTGCCTTCCCGGCGGCTTCAACTAGGCTTTCAGCGTCTAACTTTTTGCCTAGGGCTAGCGACGTAGCTAGGGCGGCGGCTGCCGCCGATGCGCCACTGCTGCCCAGCCCCTTCCCTACCGGCACGCCTTTCCAGAGCCTAACCTCTAACCCCACGTTCGCTCCAAGCATCGAGAGGACGTTCTTAGCCGCCTCGACCGCCGTACATGGCTCTCCAACATGCTTGGCGTAGGGGCCCGTGACCTCTACGAGCCTAACTCCCTTCTCCCGAACTACCTCGACTTGAACCTCGTCATAGAAAGCGTCTAGCGCTACGGCTAGCACGTCGAAGCCAGGTCCCAGATTAGCTGAGCTGCAGTAAGCCCTAACCTTAACCCTCATGGCACAACCTCGTCCTCAAGCTTATATCAAAGCTAAGGCCTGGTCCAAGTCCTCTACTATGTCGTTCACGTCCTCTAGGCCGACAGCTAGCCTAAGCAGGTTTTCGGTAATTCCAAGCTTCTCCCTAATCTCAGGAGGCAGAGTCCTCGAAGCCGTCATGGCAGGGCAAGTTATAAGACTCTCCGGCGCGCCTAGGCTAGGCGAAGGCCTGATCAGCTTAAGGTGCTTATAGAGCTCTAGAACTTCCCCTAAGCCTCCCTTAATCTTAAACGCGACTACGCCTCCGTACATCCTCTTACCGAAAAGCTGGGTCGCTAGCTCGTGGTACTCGTCGTTCGGCAGCCCCGGGTAGTGCACTTCCTCGACCTTAGGGTGGTCGACGAGGAACTCGGCTACCGCCTGAGCGTTCCTACAGTGCCTCTCAACCCTTAGGCTAAGCGTCTTAAGACCACGAACCAGCAGGAAGGCCTCGAAGGGCTGCAGCACCCCGCCTAGCTTCCTCCTCCACTCCCAAACCTCGCCCAGCAATGTCTCCCTAGACCCCGCCGTTACTCCGGCTAGCAGGTCGTTATGGCCAGCGAGGTACTTAGTAGCGCTGTGAAGGACAACGTGTGCTCCGTCGATGAGCGGCCTGTAAATGACCGGCGTGACGAACGTGTTATCCACCACGAGCACGGATCCAACCTCATCACATCTCTTCGCCACCTCCCTGACGTCTATCACCTTGAGCGTGGGATTGGTCATCGTCTCCACGAGCACGAGCCGCGTCTTCTCGTCGATGGCCTCGATAACAGCCTCTGTACTAGGCCAAGGGGTTACGACCTCTACCCCGAACTTCGCAAGGTCCCTCGCTAGCTGGACTGTCGTGCCGTACGATTCCACCGGGACTACTAGCTTATCGCCAGATCTAAGCATCGAGAAGTAGATGGCCGCTATGGCCGACATACCCGAGTTAAAGGCTAAGGCATCCTCAGCACCCTCAAGCGCGGCTAGCACCCTCTCAGCACACCTAGTCGTGGGGTTTTCCTCCCTAGAGTACTTTAGGTCTAGCCCCCTATCGCTAAACCTCGGCTCTCCGGTCTCAGGAAGGGGATACTCGAAGGCCGCCTCGGCGAACACGGGAGGTAGGTAGGCGCCAGTCCTCCTATCGTAAAAGCCGTGACCATGTATGCTAAGGCTATCGAACCTCAAGCTAACCCCCAGTACTTGGGCTAGCGGTGCTTTAAAAGCAGGCCATGGGGTAGAAGAGCTAGATGCGAGCGTACATTGCTTACGCGGCACTGCTCTGCGTGCTAGCCCTTACGCCGCCTGAGGCTAAGGGCTTAGTCGCTATCCTGCTCTCGCTCACCCTCGGCTTTACGCTTACGTACCTTGACCGAGAAAAGCCCACTAAGCTCTGGGAGGGTGAAGTGGCGGCGCTAGCCTACTTGATCGCTTTAGGCGTGCTACCCAACGCCCTAATCGTAGCCATTTCACTTGCGCTGGGAGTCGTTAAGGGCGCGCCCACGCCGCCTAGCGCGCTAGCTATGCCACTGGTAGTCATCTCCGAGGAGGTGTTCTTTAGGCAGTACCTCTTCACGCGCGTGGGAAAAGTTAAGGCCTCCTTAATGTACGCGGCGTTCCACGCCCCCCTCAGCAGTCCTCAATACATGTTAAACTTCCTAGCGATAGCCCCAGTCTACGCGCTACTGGGGTTAACGCTCCAAGAGGTGTACGCGAGGCATGGATTACTAGGGTCTGCCGCCTGCCACTTGGCCTACGACGTGCTCGCCAGAAGCTACGCCCTTGAAATGGGGTGGAAGGGCGTAGCGGCGGCGATCTCCTCACACGTAGTAGCCTTAGCGATAGCCGTAGCGCTACCCACTAGCGATAGACCTAACCCTCGAGAGAAAGCCCGATAGCAACTCGGGCCTAAGCTTGTAAAGGGCGATGCAGAAAGCGGCTAAGGCTAGCCCGAGGACGGTGGCATATAGTGCCCATGGAATCTCCTTCTTAACTACGTACACAAGAACTCTGGACGTCTGAGAGAGGTGCCTATTCTCCTGCACCCATGATACCTGTGCCTCTAGCGTCAGCGGGCCCAGCGGAGCCTCCTCCTCAACGTCAACTTCGAATAGCAGCAGTCTCTTCTCGCCAGGCTGCATGGTGCCGATCTGAGTACTAGTAGTCCCCGTTATGAAGGGCGAGTATATGTCGACCCTAACGTCCTCGGCTGTAGCGTTCGAGATGTTCTCTATAGCCAGCACAAGCCTATAGCCCCTCTCTCCAGGATAAACGGATAGCCGCGTAATGTTCCATACGCGGAACTTAGCCTTCTCGAGCACGGTTAGCTGTAGCTTAGCCTCCTGATTCCCAGATATGATCAGCAACTCGTGGTTGCCAGGGGGCGCGTCCTCGTCTACGTCCACGAGGAACATCACGGTAGCCACCTGCCCTACGGGAAGATAGGGTATTAAGGCCTTAGCGGCCGTGAGCGTTGAGGGCTTAATCCACTTAGTCCCAACCAGCTTTAAGTCGACGTTCCTCGCGAGGTAGTCGCCGGTGTTAGTTACGGTTACGATAAGCCTAACCATCTTATCCCCCGGAAATATCGCTGGGGGCATCGTTGAGACTTTAGCTATCGACAGCTGCCACGTTCCCTCTACGTTAAACCCGACAGCGAGCAGTTTGTGGTAAACGTTACCCCACTCGTCCTCGTAGCTGAGAGAGGCTACGAGCTGTATAGCGCCGTAGACCTTGGGCTGAACGAAGATCGAGAACTCCATAGCTACACTATCATTAACCTCCAACCGCCTTACGTGCCTCTCTGAGACTCCTAGAACTGAAGCTACCTCCATGGTTTGGGAGGCGAGGTTTAAGGAAACGTTTACCGCCGCTCCCGTGCCTAAATTCTCCAAGACTAGCATTACTTTATTGACTTTATTAGGTGTTAGCGTCTCGTTCAGAGCTCTTACCTCCACTAGCGGCTTACCTACCTCCTCTACCTTCAAAGCTAAGTTTACTGCGTCCTGGTGTTCATAGCCGCTAGGATCAACGTACCTGAACTTAACATTAAGCACTGCAGCTGACTCCTCTAGGGGCGCTGCCGCGAACGCCCTCACCCGGATGCTGACGTTTTCGCCGGGGTTCAGCCTATCTATCTTAAACCTGCTCTCAGAAAGGACCATTAGACCTTGCCCTGAAACTACGTCAACTACGAGATCATTAGCTGCAGCGCGCCCTATGTTACTTATGTTAACGATGATATTACCTTCCTTCCCCGGAGTTACCGTTAAGTTAGGCGTTGTAACACTAATTATGGGAACTGGCGACCTAGCTACCTCTAAGCCTATAGTAACCGTGCTACTATGAGGATCGCCGCCCACATCCCTGTAGCTAACCACCACGTTAAGTGACGTAGTCCCGGAAACTTGCCTATCAACCCTTAAGGTTAGTGTGAAAGACGCCCTAGAGCCGGGCGGTAAGTCGCCTAAAGCTCGCGAGGTTCCCGATAAGAGAGCTACGCCAGGAGAGGCGGGCGAAACGGTCACGCGTACGTCCTTGGCAGTACTTCCGCCTACGTTAGTTAGCGTTAATAGCACGGTGGTAGGCTCCCCAGACGTCACTTTACTAGGCGATACCGACACGGAGATGTGGGGGCGGGAGTAAGTCGCCACGCTGAAACCGACAGTGAGGGTCGTGGTGCTGGGAGCTCCGTTATAGTCTTCAAAGGAGATGGTTACTGTCAGAGCTACCGAGTCCCCAGCTAAGCTGTCGACGACGACGGTAGGGGTTAGCGTAAGCACCTCGCCAGCCTCCATAAGCTCCTTCGAAGCCGTGCTCTCGCCGAGCACCGTTATGTAGGGGCTCGCCGGTGAAAGCCTTACCTCAATCCTCCTAGCCGGCGCCTCGCTCAGCGAGATCCTGAGCGTTACCTCGTTCGAACCACCCTTAACTAGGGTGCTTGGCGATGCTGAAACGGAGAACTTAGGCTCTCCAACGAAACCTACCTGGAACCTTAGCGTATCGAAGCGGAGAGTGCCGTCCTCCAAGTACTCCAGTACTAGCGTCGCCCAGTAATACGAGGCCTTAGCGTCCTCGGGGACCGAGACGTTAAACCTCAGCTCTAGGACCACTCCCGGCTCTAGCTGCCCGCTGTAGGAGTCCTCGGCCGTCAAGTCGGTTCCCGCCACGTTCTCGATCGTTAGAGAAGCGTTAAGGGAAGACGCTATACCCTCGCCGCAGTACTCGACCTTAACGACTAGCACGTTATATGCTCCCAGCGTTAATGGTGCTGCCCAATAAGCATCGACTAACTTGAACCCGCTAGCGGAGCAGGGAGGGCTCAGAAGTAGAACCATCAGTACTACTGCCCACATGTTAGTCTACCCTTAACTTGAGCAACTTAATTGCGAGGACGAGAAAAAGGAGCGTTTCGAGCCCCAACGCCATAACCTCGCTAGTGTTATCCTCTAAGCTCCACCCCCTGAGTAGTATGCTCCTGAAAGCCCTTAGGAAATAGTAGAGGGGTAGCAGCCTACTAATCATTTGGACTTGGGGAGAGAGCAAGTCAACGGGCGTGAAAAAGCCGGAGAATAGCAACGAGGGGATGAACACGAAGATAGCCGTCTGATAAGCCTGAAGCTGGTTCCTAGATATCACAGATATCAGCAACCCTAAGCTTAGCGAGCACAACAGGAGGAGCGAGGATACCACAACTAGGTCGGCGAAGCTCCCCCTAACCCTAACTCCGAAGACGGCTACCGACACCGCTAGCGTAACTAGCATATCAGCCAATGTAACCGCGGCATAAGCTATCAGCTTGCTGAGCACTATGTCGCTACTCCTAATCGGCGTCATTATCAACTGCTCGAACGTCTTCCTCTCCCGCTCCCTGCTTATCGATACGGCGATTAAGCTCATCGGAACTAGGTGTAGGAGTATCCCCATTACCACGGCAAAGAAGTTCTCTACCCTAGTTACCTTAGGGCCGTAGACGGTACGCCTTATCACATTAACGGCGAAGGTACCATACCTCTCCGAGACGCTCCTCTGGAACGCTTGCACAGCTACTATAGCCGCCTCCCACACCAGCTCTGAGACTGAGGCGTAGCTCGAGTCAAGTACTAGCTCTAGGTGGGTTGGCTTACCGGCTAGTACACTCTCGCTAAACCCCTTCGGGATTATCACGGCGGCGTATGCCTTACCTCTCCTAACCAGAGTCTCTCCAGCTTCTGGAGTACTCACGAAGTACCTAACCTTGAAGTTCCCGTGGGACCTTAGGGCGTCTATCAGCTGCCAGGAGACAGGGCTCCTATCGAGGTCGACTACGACTATTGACACAGATCCTCCCTTACCACCGTAGCCTGCGACAAACATCGCCATTACTAGAATTGGCATGAGCAATACCATTACTAGGGTCTTAGGGTCCCTTAGGAGCTGCTTAATGTCCTTGATAACTAGGGCTAACAGGGCCAAGGCTAGCCACCCGTAGCCAGCTTTATAAAAGCGTCCTCAAGGCTCACGAAGACCGACGTGGCCCTATAAACCCTGAGCCCTCTTGCTTCAAGCGCCTTCACTATTTCTATAAGCCTCTCGGAGGAGTCATCCACTAGCAGCTTAAGTCTGCGAACCCCTCCCCTCTCCTCATCCTCCAGCACCTTTAGTACCCCTGGTAATTCGCTGCCCGTGACGGGGCAATCCTCAACTAGAACTTCTATTAAGTCCCCGCCCATAGCTAGGCGCTTAATCTCCATCGGAGAACCTCTAGCAACTATCCTTCCACGCCGCATAAGGGCTATCCTATCGCAGTGCTCTGCTTCGTCCATGTAGTGCGTGGTTATGAGTATCGTAACGCCTTCACTCCTAAGCCTCCTAAAATACTCCCAGAAGTACCTCCTTAATGGGGGGTCTACTCCCGCCGTAGGCTCATCCACTACTAGCAACCTCGGGCTGTGGACTAGGGCTACAGCCAGCGCCAGCCTCTGCTTAGTTCCCCCGCTAAGCTTCCCAGCGAGCCTCCTCCTGTACTCCAAGAGCTGGAACTCCCTGAGAAGCTCCTTAATCCTCTTGTCCAGCTCCCTACCCTTTAGCCCGTAGAGCCTCCCATACAGCCTTAAGTTCTCCTCGACTGTAAGGTCTTCGTATAGGCTGAAGTGCTGTGGCATGTAGCCCGTTAGCTTAAGAATCTCTTTCCTATACTTCTCGACATCGAGTCCAAATACCTTAACCCATCCAGACGTCGGCTTGATTAAGCCTAGGATCATCCTGAGGGTCGTGGTCTTTCCGGCGCCATTCGGGCCTAACAGCCCGAAGATCTCGCCCTCCTTTATTAGCAGGTCGATAGAGTCCACTGCCTTAAACTTCCCGAAGACCTTAGTGAGCCCCCTAGCCTCTATCGCGTACGCCATGCTTTACCTGTTTAACGTTATCGAGTTAAGGGTTATATCCCTTATTCACGTTAATCGGTTAACGCTTATTAGGCGAAGCGCTATACTACGACTTGGTGATTATGACGAACGAGGACTTTAGGAGCTTAGAGGCGTTTAAGAGGCTAAGAGAGCTAGGGCTCTCGGAGTACGAGAGCCTAGCATACCTCGCCTTACTATCTAAGGGCTGGGCTAGCCCTCGGGAGGTTAGCGAGGCTACCGGCATACCCTATACTAAGGTTTACGACGTGCTGAAGCGCTTAGAGAGAAAAGGTTGGATTAGATCTCTGTCGGAACGACCCGCTACCTACATAGCTAGGCGCCCTGAGGAGGTCTTAAGCGAGATTAAGAGGAGGTTTGAGAGTAGGGTTGAGGAGACGCTATCCTGCCTTAAAGAGCTGGAGGAACGACGCGAGTCGAAAGCCCTGCTTACCAGCTTCTTAGTAGTCCATAGCCTTCCTGCGCTAGCGCACATCATCGCTGATATCGTAAGGGCTACTAAGGAAGAGCTACGGGCGCTCATCACTACAAAGCACATGTCCGACCTCATGTGCCGGGTAGAGCTACCCTCGGGAGTGCATGCGCGCTTCTTGGTTAAGCGGGGGCTTAAGCACCCGCGCTCCGGAGAGGTCAAGTTCGTGACCAGCCTTCTACCCATAGATCTATTGATATCGGATAGGAGCCGCATGCTGCTTAGCTTGGGTAGGATACTAGAGGCGGCTAAGCCCCGCATCTACGGGGTCGTTATAGGGGAGGTAGAGCTCGTCGAGGCAGCAGTAGAGTACTTCGAGTTCATGTGGAGTACTGGCAGCGCTAGAGCGGCTTGAAGAGCAGGATGGCGCACGCTAGCGCTGTAGCGATGATCGCCAGCGCTATCAGCATAGCTGGCGATACGCTCCAAGACTTAGCCTCAGAGGTTCCGCTAACTTCGAAGTTAATCGAAGCTACGAGCTGCCCCGTTACGTAAAGCTCAAACCTGTACTTGCCGGGCTCAAGTACCCCTAGGTCGTAGGTGTGCACCTTCCTTGTAATGACCTGTATCGCGGGTCCGGTCCACATCTCGGCCTTAGCGTACGCCCTGAAGACGTTGCCCTCCCTTTCCACCCTGCCCCAGTCGATCCTGAACCCGCCGTGAGGAAGAATGACCATAGCCTTAACGCTGGCATGGCCGTCCTTAGTGACGTTAGCCTTTAGCTCTACGCTATCCGGCTTCGGTACGTAGGGTACCCACTTATGCTCGGATGCTCCCGCTAGCGGTAACTTTATGGTCACGAGCACGTCCTCCTCCAGCCTTCCGAACATCCTGCCAGCCCTCCTGATAACTATGCCCGAGATCTCCTTTGGAGAACCCTCGACCTCGAACGGTGGCGTAGGTCCCATGCCCTCGTAGGGGATGAAAGCCACCTTCACGCTACTACCTGGCGGCAGCTCGTTGGCCTTGATGCGCACCTCGGCTACGCACTGCTTAGCGTACGTTCCGTTAAGGTACCTGCCGGTAGCCATAGGGTACAGGATCCTGACTATACTGCGCGCCTCGTGCCTTTCCACGTACACGACGGTTATGTTGAACTCCTCGGGAATGGGCTCTATCTCCCACTCTATCATTGGGAAGTCTCCGAGAACCGTCCTGTACCTAGCGCTACTAACTCTCCACTTTAGCTCGCGATCGTTAAGGTAGACTCTAACGTAATTCTCGAGAGCACTAGGCGGTACAGGGAAGAGCATTCTAACCCTCTTGTACTCGAGGTTCTTAAACGGGTAAACTCCAACGACTTCGGCTTCGATAGCTCCCGTTGATAGGTACCTTATGCTCATCGTGATGTACTCCCTAGGCATGATTAGCGTTGGTATAGGGATCGGGTTGCCTAGCGAGCATGGAGCCGTGAGAAGAACGAGGACCAACGCGGTTAACGCCCACCTCTTCATCGAGTTTACTCCCTTAAGTAGCGTAAAACGCTTACCCCCGTACCACGTATTGAACGGCGTGACGAGACCTAACCTAGAGGAGCTAATCCTAGATATTGCTAGAAGGAGTGCGTTCCAAGGCGTCGGTAGGGTCCTTAAGGGAGAGCTTAGGGAGATGGGCTTCAGCGATGAGGAGATCTCTCGCGCTATAGCAAGGCTTAAGCGAAGATACCGCGTCGTAGTAGTCGGCGAGGTCGTGAAGATATCGCCGCTACCCTAGCCCTCCTCGGGCTCCACGTGCACGACGACGTCCACTCCGTAGCGCTCCCTAAGCCTCCTCTCGACCCTATCTACCATCTCGTGCATCTCATCTATCCTCATGTCGGGGCTGACGGCAACAGTGATGTCGCCCTGATACTGTCCCTTCGACAATAGCCTTAACCTAATCCTCCTAACCTTAAAGCCAGCCGATTCGAGCTCCCCCTTAACCGCCGCTACTATAGCTGGCGGCGGCGCTGCATCGCTTAAGCTCTCGCCTATTTCGTTTATCGTCTTATAGATCTCGAAGAATATGTAGGCCGTGATCAGGATGGCGCCAGCGTAATCTATCAGGAAGCTGTACAGGGCTCCCGCTAGCGACGACGCTATAACGACACAGCTCTCCATAAGCTCGCTAGCCGTGAAGAAGGCGTAAGGCACGAAGAACTCGCTAACCCTCCTCGAAACTACAATCGCCGCTAGGTAGAGGATGAAGCCACCGAGCGCCATAAGCGGCGCGTAGATAGATACCTCGTACTCCTTAAACTCCACGAGGCCTCTGACCGCGAGCCCAGCGACGAACGAGTACGTGGCTAGGGTGACGAGGACTCCCACGAAGCCAAGCCGGTAATGCCCGTAGTGGTGGTCTTCGTCGGGCGGCCTGAGGCTTAGGCGGTAGTAGTACGCCGTGCCCAGTACGGCGATAACATTCGCGATGCTAGTTAGAGCGTCGACGAATAGGGCTCTCGACCCAAAGACAACTCCACCCACTACCTTAAAGGCCGACGCTAACACTGAGAGGAGGACGACGAGCCAGAGCGGCCCCTCCCCCATTTAAATCACGACGCCAAGGGGCGGAGCTATTTAAGCGTCCCCTTCGTCGATCGCCGCTCTAGCTTAGCACAGGAGCCTAAGCCCTAGATTAGTTCAAATAAAAGTTACCGAATAGGAAGTAATAATTAGCTACGAAGCCTTTAAATTAGGTGTGCTATCTCGTTGGAGGGGGGTACCTATTGCTACACGTCGCTTCCCATCCCCTAATAGGGAGGCGCTCGAGTTCCTTAAGCGAATAGAAGAGAAGTGGCAAAAGCGATGGGCTGAGGCTAGAGTATTCGAGGCCGATCCCGATAAGCGCCCCAAGTTCTTCGTAACCTTCCCCTACCCGTACGTTAACGCCTTCCCCCACCTTGGCTCAGCCTACACGGTGCTCAGGGTCGACATACTAGCGCGCTTCAAGCGGATGAAGGGGTTTAACGTGCTCTTTCCACAGGGCTGGCACGCTACGGGAGGACCGATAGTAGCAGCCGCGCTTAGGGTTAGGGAGGGGGACCCCAAGCAGATCAGGATCCTGAAGATGATGGGTATTAAGGAGGAGGACATACCGAAGTTCAGGGATCCGGAGTACTGGGTTAAGTTCTTCACTCGAGAGTGGAGGAGGGACTTCCAAAGGTACGGGCTCTCGATAGATTGGAGGAGAGAGTTCTACACGACCTACCTTAACCCTCCCTACACTAAGTTCATACAGTGGCAGTACAACAAGCTTAGGGAGGCCGGGCTCATAGCTAAGGGTAAGCACCCCGTCGTCTGGTGCCCTAAGGAGCACAAGGTGGTCGGCGACCACGATAGGCCCGACGAGTACGTTGGCATAGGACCTGAGGAGGTTGTGATCATAAAGTTCCGCGGCGAGGACGGTCTCGTCTACCCGTGCTTAACGTACAGGCCCGAGACCGTTTACGGCGCGGTCAACGTGTGGGTTAATCCAGAAGCCGAGTACACCGTGGCGGAGGTCGACGGGGAAAGGTGGGTTGTGTCGCCCAGCACCATCGAGGAGTTGAGGGATCAGGAGCACGAGGTGAAGGTTCTCGGGAAGATAGCTGGGAAGGAGCTCGTAGGAAGGTTCGCCGTTAACCCGGTAACGGGCGCTAAGGTCCCGGTGCTGCCAGCCTCGTTCGTCGATCCGGAGATGGGGACTGGCGTGGTCATGTCGGTTCCCGCCCACGCGCCGTACGACTACGTAGCGCTTATGGAGCTTAAGGAGAAGCCAGAGGTGCTCGAGAAGTACGGCGTTAGTCCAGACGTCGTAAGGGGCATAGAGCCGATAAGCATCATAAGGCTGGAAGGCTACGGCGAGTTCCCAGCGGCCGACGTCGTTAAGAAGCTGGGCATTAAGAGCCAGAGGGAGAGGGAGAAGCTTGACGAGGCGACTAAGGAGATCTACACAAAGGAGTTCCACCAGGGAGTGCTTAAGGAGGTATTCGGCAAGTGGGCTGGGAAGACCGTGGGAGAAGCTAAGGAGGAGATAATAGACCACCTAGTCGCGATGGGCGTCGCGGTAAGGCACTACACGCTCCCGTCTCCCGTCTACTGCAGGTGCGGTGCGAGGACTCACGTTAAGATAGTGAAGGACCAGTGGTTTCTGAGGTACAGCGACCCTGAGTGGAAGAGGCGGGCGCACGAGTGCATCGATTCGATGACCTTCCTGCCGGAGGCGGTGAGGGAGTACTTCCACAAGCAAGTTGACTGGTACGAGGACTGGGCATGTACCCACAAAGGAGAATTGGGAGAGCCACTACCCTGGGACCCTGACTGGGTCCTCGAGTCACTCAGCGACTCCACGATCTACATGGCGTACTATACGATAGCGAAGTACCTGCAGCACCCCGAGAAGTACGGGATCGACTGGAGCCGCTTAGACGACTCGTTCTTCGACTACGTATTCCTCGGAAAAGGCGATCCCGAGGAGGTGGCGAGGAAGCTGGGCATTAGCCGCGAGCTCCTAGAGGAGATGAGGAGGGAGTTCCTCTACTGGTACCCCGTCGACATGAGGATCTCCGGTAAGGACCTAATGCCTAACCACCTCGTGTTCTTCATAATGCATCACGTAGCGATATTTCCGAGGGAGCACTGGCCTAGAGGCATAGGGATAAACGGCTGGGTGCTGGTCGCTGGCAAGAAGATGTCTAAGAGCCTGGGCAACTTCATCCTCCTGAGGGAGGCGCTAGAGTGGTGGGGCGCTGACGCCACTAGGTTTGCCGAGGCGTACGCTGGAGACGCGGGGCTCGACGACGCCAACTTCGAGCCCGAGGTAGCAGCCAAGGCCGTTGAGATGCTCTACGAGTGGTATAGGTTCGCGACGACCCGGTATGGGCAGGGGAGGGAGGAGTGGCTGAGCATAGACGACTGGTTTAGGAGCGTGCTATACCGCACGGTTAGGGAAGTCGAGGAGGAGATGGAGAAGACGAACTTCAAGACAGCGCTCGTAAAGGGCTTCTTCAACCTCCAGAAGGCGTTTAGGTGGTACATGCGTAGGTGCGGCGGCGTACCCAACAAGCAGCTACTGAAGGAATTCATAGAGCTCCAGACCCTAATGCTGGCTCCCATAACCCCGCACGTATGCGAGGAGATATGGGAGAAGCTTGGCAAGGGCGGCTTCATAAGCCTAGCGCCGTGGCCCAAAGTCGACGAGAGCAAGATTAAGCCCGAGGTGGAGAAGGCCGAGGAGATCATAAAGCTGCTAATGGAGGACATAGGTGAAGTCTTAAAGCTGCTTAGGAGTAGAGCCAGAGAGGTTGAGGTCGTGTTAGCGGCTAGCTGGAAGTACGACTTCCTGAGGGAAGCCGCTAAGCAGGCCGAGGCTGGAGCCAAGCTCCGCGAAGCCTTAGGTAAGGTTATCAGAGCGCTCCCGAAGGAGCTGAGGGCAGAGGCCGGCAGGTTGATGCCTAGGATAGTTAAGGATCCCAGGGTGCTGAACCTCCTAGTACCTAGGGAGGTAGAGGAGAGGGCGATTAGAGAAGCCAGGGAGTTCCTCGAGAAGGAGCTAGGCGTAAAGATGGTCATCGCGCTAGAGGAGGAGTCGAAGGAGCCTAAGGCTAGGCAGGCGCTCCCAGCCAAGCCTGCTATCATCGTTAGGTAGCCATGAAGGTGTACCTAGCAGCGTCAATGAGAGGAGCTGGAAGGAATCTACAGGAGCTGAGAAAGGTCGTAGAGGAGCTTAAAAAGTCCGGCTTAGAGGTGCTAACCGAGGCGTGGATACTCAACGAGGTCTTAGACGTGGATAGGGGCGTGCCCCCCGAGGAGATCTTCGAGCGAGACTTAAAGGCCCTCGATGACGCCGACGTCGTATTAGCCGATGTTAACTTCCCGAGCCTTGGAGTAGGCTTCGAGATAGCCTACGCCCTGCTTAGGGGTAAGAGGGTAGTAGCCTTCTGCAGAGAGGATAGGGCGCGTAAGCTTTCGGCGTTAATCCTCGGCATAACCTGGCCTAACTTCGAGCTAGTGACATACAGTACCGTCGAAAACCTCGTTACGGAGCTTTTAAGGAGACTATTCGACTAGTTTCAGCCGCGCATAACGCAAAGGAAGGATTAATTACTTTAGGACAGCTACCCTACTAGGACTAGCCGTGTCAGCGAAGGCTGTAGAAAAGCGAGGCCTAAAGCTAGAGCCCGTGGAGAGAGCAGCTTTCGAGCTCATACTGCACGTGATAGACAGCGGTATCGAGGCCTTAGAGCCAAAGATCTCGGCTAAGCTCGGGGTATTCTACAAGGAGGCGCTAAGAGTAGCTAGCTCCGCCAACCTTAGGGAGCAGGAAGTGCTCGACTGGCTCGCATCCAACGGCTACGCTAAGCGCGAAGTCTATAGCAGGTATGTTAAGTGCCCGAAATGCGGCTCGTTTAGGATGCTCGGACAGCTATACTGCCCCAGCTGCGGCTCGAAGGACGTGGAGAGGATTACGCTAGCCTCACATATTCCCTGCGGTTACATAGGCACGCTCGAGGATATGAAGAAGAACGACGAGTACGTATGCCCTAAGTGCGGCAAGGAGCTTGGCGAGGAAGGGAAGGACTGGCTAAGGCTCGGGTCGATCTACAGATGTATGTCGTGCGGCGAGACGTTCGACTCTCCCGCTCCAGGCTACAAGTGCCAGGACTGCGGGCTCGAGTTCACCTATAGGGAGCTACTATACGAGCCCGTCTATAGGTATGTGTTTAACCTAGACGAACTTAAGGCTAGGGCTAAGAACGTCGTCCTAGCGCTCATAGCTGATAGGTTAACGAGGGCTGGCGTCGCCGTAGAGCTCGGAGCTAAGGTACCTGGAGTAAGCGGGCTAACGCACGAGGTCGCGTTAAAGGCGTCTAGAGCGGGTAAGGACGTCTTCCTAGAGGTGATAAGCGATAGCCCTACTGCGTCGAGCGATATGATAGCCGTATACGGAAAGGCGCTAGACATAGGCTCGCCAAACTACATAATCCTAGCTCCGATAGGACTTGGCAAGCTATCGAGGCCCGGCCTAGCCGTCGTAACTTACGAGACATACACGTCAGCTGTAGAGAAAGGCGTCGAGGAGGTAAACAAGAAGCTAGCGCTAAAGCGTGTAGAGCGATCGTAAATAGGGCGCTTATAGCCCATATGACGTTCCCATGTAATCTGCGTCTTCTTCGAAGATCAATTCTAGCGGCGTTTGCCACACGTATACCGTAAAGGTGAAGCTGCCATCTGCTCCAGTAGTCGTTGTACGGTCCCTATCGATGCACCTTAAGATTACCGTTTTACCAGCTAGCGGGTTATCGTGCTCACTCTTAAGGTATCCGGTAATTATATACCACCACAAGAAACGTACAACGCTTACATCCGTGAATTTCGTTATCGTCTTATAATAACCCAGTAGCTCTTTATCCGAATCCAGTATAATGGTGCGGGTTGGCGTTGTAACCCCATCGCTCCACCTAGCAAAGTTCCTCCCAGAGTACGATGACTCTAAGCTTACCGTGTAAGAGCCCTGAGACAGGGTAAACTGAGCTAGCCCGCTAGCGTCGGTGTACTTAGTGCTACCGTCGACTACTACTGGGTATCCCTGTAGCGGGTAATCCTCGGTATCCTTAACGTACACTGAGAGCACATAGGTAGGCACTATAACCTGTATCGTAGTCTCCCTAGAGTCGTCTACAACCCTGTCAGTCCCCACTAGGTGGCCCGCTTTGATAGTAAGCGTATATACGCCAGGAGAAGATATGCTGCCCTGGAGCTGAACCGTCGTCTGCTCGTCGGTCGCTAAGTCGAATACCTCCTCGTCAAGCTCAGTGCCGTCGTACCACAGCTCTACGAAGACAGTATCGTTAGCCCCTAGGTTCCTAACAGTAACTGTAACCGCGAACGTCTCTCCAACGTTAACCGTACTGGGGGCGGTGTACGAGATTATCTCAAGGAACCCCTCGTTGCCGGGCGGCGCCCCTCCCCCTCCAGCCCACGCCCCCGGCACGACGACGTAGGAGGTGAAGACATTCCCCCTCTCCGTCACAAACTTAAGCTCACATACCTCGCCGCGCCTAAGCCTAGATAGGAGCGTTAGGGTAACGTTCGCAACCTCCCCCGGAGCTATGATTATGGGCTCCGGCGGGTCGATCGACTGGCTTCCGTCAACCCTAACAACCCAAATCCTAGCGATCTTAGAGCTAATAGCCCCTTCCCCCAGCAACTTTAACGTAATGGTATTAGTTAGCACCTTAGCCTTAACCTCGACATACAGCGTAACGGAAAACGGGCTAAACGCGCCCACAAGCAGGAGGAGACGTAGCTTCGGCTGCCCATCAGTAACCAGGTAGTTATCGATGTCTTCTATCTCCCTACTAGCGATCTTAAGCGTACAGGACGTTGAGAGGGTAGGTCTCTTAGCTAAGCCCACGCCTAAGAGCTCCCATACGTCATCCTTAACGTTCTTGATGTAGAGCTCCGCCCTAACGCTGGACGTGTTAGCGCTAAAGGACACCTCAACTGTAGCGTAAACCTTCATGCTCAGCAGGTAGCTGTAGGTCGCTGAGAGAGTAACCTCTTTCTCTATATAGGAGACGTAGGGGGCTAAAGGCGGGTAGTCCACTGACGCGTTAACCTGCGTGTAGTTGATAAACTTACTAAGACCGGAATCCGTAACGGTAGCAACCGATATCTCACGCCAGTAAACCGCCTCGACCAGCCTAAGCCCCTCTCTCCGCCTCTCCTCCCTAGATATCTGCGCGCTAAGCATCTTATCGTAGTGCTCCCTAAGCTCGTTAAAGCTCCAGAGAACGTACGTTAACCCCATCAGCGCTATGAGGACTAGAAATATAGCGCCTATAGCAGAGGCTTGCCCTTTCCTCATATTACCCACCGAAGATACTCGCCACGTATTCGACCGCCTTACCTCGCTCGGACACTATCCTAATTTTAATGTCCTTGGCTGCCTCCGTGCAGTCGCACACGCAGCTAAAGCTACCAATCAGTATAGTCGGAAGCTTTACAGAGGCACCGGGGATAACCTTGGTATTTAAATTCGAGAGCTTGAGCCCGTCATTTACAAACACGTCCTCAATAGTAGTCGGTACATCGCCTACATTCCTGACATATATCGCTAAACTAATCCTCCACACACCACCTACAAGCAAGCACTTAACGTCTACGTGCTCTATAATCCAGTCCTCTAACAAGTACCTCTCACTCCACTCAACTTCTCGAGAAATCGCCTGCCTCGAGCCCTCAAACTGAACATAACTCCACATATAGGCTAATACCGATACCGATACCACTATCACAATCAATAGTAGTGTTGAAACTATAGGAGTTACCCCCTTTCTAACCTCTTGAATGACACTACTAAAGTTACGTAGCTTGAAGGAAAATGTCGCTTTAAGCCATATCATATCTATCCCCTATGTAAGCTAAAGAAAAGAAGCGGATATCCTTATTTCGATTTTGAGAAAAAAGGCTAGTCGATGCTAGCTTACGTTCTATAGGTGAACGTATAGGTTGCTTCAGTACCTTTTTCAGTAACCACCTTAACTGTATAGGTGGTGCCGGGATCTAAACCGCCCGTAACAGAAATTGTTATATCGCCATTGCTAGATACTTGACCTGGAGCTAATACAACTCCTTTTCCATCACCTAACCCTAAGTTGCTGGCTATTACTGTACCCTGAGGGCCTATAAGGTAGGCGGCCGTTATGTTAACTCTTACATCTCCTATGTTCCTGACGTATATTGTTAATGTATTATCGCTATAGCTTACAGCCTCTATCTTTATCTTCTCCTGTAGCTGCTCTGCGCCGCTCTGCTGCTGTAGGCTACCCATGTAGCCCACTACCCAGATGTAGGTTAGTACGGCGGCGGCTACGGCGATTACTATTAGTAGTAGGACGGCGATTACGGGAGAGATGCCTCTCCTCATTTACTTCACCGTGCTTCCTTTTCGCGTGATATAATATATGTTACGATTACCGTAGCACTAGTAAGGCTAGGATCGCTGATAGACAGCTCAACGACGTACTGTAGTAGTATGCCGCCTCCCTGCCGACGACGTCCCAGAGGGTTCCGAACACGGTGTTGGCAGTTAAGGCTGCCGATCCGACGACTAGGTAGTAGAGGCCGTATGCGCTCCCCCTGAGCTCCCTTGGAGCGTAGCCTCCTACGAGCGCCCTCTGGACGGTCTCTATGACTCCTAGGTAGGCTCCGTAGATCGCGGCTACCGCTAGCGCCGAGGCGGGGGTTGGTGGGAGGGCTACGGCTGCGATGGATGAGGCGGCGAATAGGGCGTAGCCTAGCGATAGGGCTCTGCCTCCGCCCACCCTATCCGATAGCAGTCCAGCGGGTATGCCCATTGCCGTGTGGGCTACGTTAAGCAATGCGTAGACTAGGGGTATCAGGTACGCCGGTATTCCCATCTCCCTAGCCCTCACTAGCACGAATGAGAAGTTGAAGGCTCCTAGCTGGAACAGCGCTACCACTAGTAGGAGCTTGAGGAAGGGGCCTCGCGCAACTTCCCTAAAGCTAAGCCTAGCCTCGCTACTGCTCTTAGCGCGCCTAACCCCTACCTCCTTAACGGCGAAGTGGAGGACTAGGAGGGCTAGTACACCGGGTACGAGCGAGGCTAGGAAGACGCCCCTAAAGCCCGCTAGCGGTAGCAGGGCGGCGGCTAACGCCGGTCCTAGCACGGCCCCTAGCTGGTCTAGGGTCCTGTGTATGCCGAACGCCTTACCCAGCCTCTTCCCGCCGACCGACTCGGCTAGTAGGGCGTCCCTTGCAGAGGTCCTAACGCCCTTCCCAACCCTATCGGTAGCCCTTATCGCTAGCACGTGAACCCAGTTGGTGGCGAACGCTAGGGCGGGCTTAGCGAAGTTAGAGATGGCGTACCCTAGTAGGACAAGGGGCTTCCTCCTACCTATCTTATCGGAGATAAAGCCGGAGACTGTCCTTAACACATAGCTGAGCGCCTCGGCGATCCCTTCAACCGCGCCCAGCACAGCCCTTCCAGCCTTAAGCTCCTCTACCAGGAACACGGGTAGAAGGCCGAGGATCATCTCGGTTGATACGTCCGTGAAGAAGCTTACCGCGCCTAGAGCTAGGACGTTTCTAAATCCGTCGCCCTCCTGCTCGCCCACACGTATGCGTGTACGTCGGCTTATTTTAAGTTAACTTAACATTGTAAGCTTACAAATCACTTCTCAGCGTAAAACTTTAACCCATAGTTGACTAGCCTAGAGTAGTGCTTGACGTTATATGTTGCTAAGGGTAATCCCTTAGCTATCGCTGTAGCCCCAATGAGTAAGTCTCTCTCGTCTATCAGTAGCCCCCTTCTCTTAAGGTCCCTCCATATCTCGGTGGCCTTCAGAAGGACTTCATTATCGAGCGGGATTACGACAAACGCTTCCTCTAGCAAGTTCTTAGCCGCTAGGGGGTCAGATTTCCCTCTGATATACTCGTATAGTGTTACCACGGAGATGTAGCAGAAGGCTTGAGGAAGGCGCGCTCTACCCTTCTCGACCTTGATTAGGAAGTCCGTGTCTAGGAGTACTACTCCTTCAGCTTCAGCTTTAGCCGCGTGTCCTCCTCTACCCATGGTATCTCCCTTAGCTTAGCTAAAGCTCTCTTAGCCCTCTCGTAGCTCTCCTTAATAGCTAGCCGAATTAGGAACTCATCCCAGCTTTCATCCCCTTTCAGCTTCTCAAGTAGCGCTTTAGTGCTCCTTTTAATGGTTATAGTCGTGCTCATACAATTATCAATTATTTAATGCATAATTAATAGATTACTATACCTCGAAAGGTTAATGTAATCATCTCCGTGAGGTGTCAGTCGTGCCAAGGAGGGAGCTAGCGGCGTTTGGAGCCAGCATAGTCACTTTCAGGTTCGCACTAGCCCTGTGGCTAACGTTGCTGCCCCTCTACCTTGACGCTAGGGGGCTTAGCCCTGAGGAGGCGGGGTTCGCGTTCTCGCTGGTTACGGCTATGGCGTTCCTAACCGCCTTACCGGCAGGGGTGTTAATCGACGCCATTTCTTGGGGGCTTATAGCCGCCTGCGGCTCCCTAATGTTTATCTTGCTAGCTGTTCTCTCCGAGTACATCGAGAGTTTCACAGCGGCCGTCGCGCTCACGTCGCTCGCGGGTCTATGCATAGCGATATATAACCAGTCGACCGCCTCCGTGGTTTCACAGCAGGTATCGTTGAGCAAGAGGGGGCGAGCTTTCTCAGCCGTGTTCTGGGCAACTCACGCCAGCAACGTGGCGGGCGCCGCGGTGGCCGGGCTCCTAGTAGCCTCGCTAGGCTACTCGGCGATAAACCACTTGTCCTCGGCCGTGTTCGCTCTCTCGGCCGCCCTAGCGCTATTAGGGGCTTCGCGCGGTAGGCGTCGGAGAGGCGTGCTAAGCGTGAGAGCTATTAGGTCTAAGAAGCTGTGGCTACTTAACGCCGCTCTTGTGCTACACGACTCTGGGGTTTACATGGTAGTACCGTTTACCGCCCTATTCCTAAAGTATTACGTGGGAATCAGCGATCCAGAGTACGCGTTCCTGGTCTCGGCTAGATCGGCGGCCCTCTTCGCGGCTCAGCTCCCGGTAGGCCTACTCATAGACAGGGTAGGGGCGGTACCGCCCCTACTAGCCCACGTCCTAGGCTTCTCCGCGTGCGCCGGGCTCCTCCTCAGGTCACAGCATCTGCTCGACGCGATAATAGCGTTTATCGCCTGGGGGCTAGTGATAACCCTCGACACACCTGCTCGAAGGTATCTACTGACGCGCTTAGCCCCCTCGGGCCTGGAGGCGTCGATATCGGGCCTCTCAGACACTATCGTGGGCCTCGCCACGCTGCTCTCCGCATACGCCGGTTCTCGGCTCTGGGCCTGGCTGGGAGGGTGGGGGCCTATAGCCGTTGGCGCCGCGGTTAATCTACTCGCCTTAGTACCCCTGGCCTTACTCGCTAGGACTACGCGAGAACTTTAGCAGTTAGCCCGCTTAAGCCTCCTCTCGGCGGCCCTATACGCCTCGTTAACATCAATGTACTCTACGTACCTCCTCGATAGCTCTTCGACGGCTAGGCTCTGGTCCCCGTACACGATCTTCCCCTCTGAAACTATGGTGTGTATTAGGTGGAGGGGGGCCGATTCCACCAGCACTAGGTCTACTTCGTCCTCCCTTACGCCGAGCGCCTCTGCTATCTCTACGAGCAATTTACCGACCTCAATGTAGCTGGAAAATTCGCCCGAGATCGCTATGTCGTAATCCCTTCCAGAGCCCTCCCTAGCTCTCGAGCCGAATAGTAGCGCGTACCTGACCCTATGCTTGCTTAACACGCGCTCTAGCTTTGGCATAAAGCTCGGGTCTACGTGTAAACCTTCAACGAACACCTTTAACCGCTCTATTATAGCTGGCATCCTACTCTCGATTTCGTTAAAAGCCTCCTCCTCAAGCCTTCTATCGATGTCGGCGTACGCGTGAACCAGTATGTTTCTAAACCCTGCAAGGCCCTCTAGGAAAGCCCTATCCTCGCTGGGAAGCCCCGCTCGAGTAGAGATGTAGGAGGCTAGCCCCCTATATGTATCCGGCTTGCCTTCTCCTAAGGCTGTGGCGACCATAGCGGCTAGGTCTAGCACTGACTGCGCGAGGAGCTGGGCTAGGCGCTCCAGCGCGTAGATGTCGCCGCCGCTCCTCCGATACCTTATGAACTCAGATAGGTACCTTGAAGCTAGGTCCAGTTGTCGCCTTAACCTCATCCTCGCTCCGCTTTGAAGCCTCTAGAGGTGGTTAAAAACCAGCAACCCCCTTTACGTGCAGTCGAGCTGTAGGCTCCTAGATGGGAGCATGCAGTGGAGGGAGAGGATAGGCGCCTACGTTAAGGGAGTTAAGCGCTTAGCCTTAGCTGGAGCGGGCAACCTGCTGAGGGGCGATGACGCAGCCGGGTTGCTAGTTGCGATGATCCTTCGCAACAAGCTGAGACCCCTAAACAACGTGTTGGTGGTTCCCTGCGGCGTAGCCGTAGAGAACTACCTCGGCGTGATCAAGGCATTCAGCCCAGAGCTCACGCTACTGGTCGACGCGGTAGACTTCGGGGCTAAGGCTGGAGCCGTAGGAGTGTTTGAGCTCGGGGAAGTGCGCTGCGAGTGGAGGTGTACTCACGGCCTACCCTTAACGCTCATCGCTAGGATACTGGCCTGTAAGGTGGTAGTTCTAGGTATTCAGCCCCTATATGCAGGAGTGCGCGTGGGAGTTTCTGAGCCCGTACGCCGCGCAATACTCGAAGTAACTAGCTTCCTCGAGTCGCTTTTCGCTAAAAGCGCCAGTAACTCAGCTCGTCGATAGCTCGTAACACGATAGCTGCAAAAAGAATAAGTTCGGCCCGGCATGCTGATGCCCGGTTCGGCGCTTAAACGAGGTGGTCGGATGGCTGGACTCGAGCTAATAGCCGCCTTTGTACTGGCATTCGCCGTCTCACTGCTCGTCTACGCTTTCGGGAGGGGGCTTTCGGGCAAGTCCGGAGAGAAGCTAGAGCCTTACGCGTGCGGCGAGAGCCTTCCCGATGAGGAGCTTAGGGCTAGAGTCCACGTGTACTGGTACGCCGTACTATTCCTAGTTTTCGACATAGTAGCCGTTATGTTCGCGATGACGAAGGGCTTAAGCGTCGCCTGGTCAGCGTCGGCTAGCTTAGTGCTCGTCCTAGCCTACTCAGCCCTCGTAGCCATAGCTTTACTCGTGCTCAGGGGTGGGAGGGGATGGATATAGGCTGGCTCGTAGGCGTGCTACTATACCCAGGCTTCGCCTTCGTAAGCACGTTAGCGCTCTTCTTCGAGTGGGTCGATAGGAGGCTCTACGCTAGGATGCAGAACCGGTTCGGCCCGATCTACACCGGGCCCTACGGTATCCTCCAGCCCCTAGCTGACCTCGTTAAGCTCTTAACTAAGGAGGACATAGCGCCAAGGACCGTAGACCGCGCGCTCTACACGTTAACGCCCTTCCTAACGCTCTCCACCTCGCTCCTCGCCACCCTATTCCTGCCAATAGCCGGTTACGAGGGGCTGCTATCCTTCGAGGGTGACCTAGTCGTCGTAGTCGCCCTACTGACTATAATATGCATCCTAACGTTCCTAGCGGGGGTCTCCTCATGGAATAGGTTCTCGGTTATGGGGGCCGAGAGGGCGGCTATGCAGCTACTGGGCTACGAAGTGCCCCTAATGCTATCGGTAATAGGCGCGGGGATATCGGCGGGCTCGTTGAGCCTATCCGGCGTAGTTAGGTACCAGGCGTCCCACGGCTGGCTAATAGCTGGCCCGGGCGCGCTAGGCCTAGCCCTGCTCGTCGTAGCGTCTCAAGCCGAGCTCGAGAGGCTCCCCTTCGACATCCCCGAGGCCGAGCAGGAGCTAGTCGCAGGCTGGTTGACCGAGTACTCCGGCAGGAAGCTCGCGCTGTTTAGGCTAGCTAGGGACGTAGAGATGGTGCTGCTAGCCGGGCTTGGCGCTACGCTATTCCTAGGCGGCCCCCACGCTCCACTACTCCCCGAGGCGCTCGCGCCGTTAGTGTTCACCCTAAAAGCGCTCGCTGTGCTCTTCCTGCTAACGCTTATGAGGGCTATCTTCGCCAGGTTTAGAATCGACCAGATGCTCGAGGTCTCGTGGAGGCTCCTCATCCCGCTAGCGGTACTTTACGTGGTAATCGCTAGGGTGATGTACTGATGATGGAGCACGTCGTGCTCTCGGCAGCGATCGTAGCGTCAGCGATACTAGCCATAGAGGCTAGGAGCGCGCTGAAGTCCGTAGCCTTCTTCTGCTTAACGTGCGTGCTCGTAGCGCTGGCCATGGGCGCTCTCGGCGCTATCTACGTAGCGGTGTTTCAGCTAGCGGTCTATGCGGGAGGCGTTACGGTCCTACTCCTAACTGCGCTATCGTTTAGGGAGCCCAAGCTGCCAGCCAAGCGAGAATCGCTCGTAGCCGCCGTAACGGCGATCGCCGTTTTAGCCGTGCTGCTAGCCGTCCTTTCGCCCCCTCCCGCCACTCCCTCCTCGACCTCGTTCACCGAGAAACCTTACTTCCTCTGGACCTACAGGTGGGTCGACGTGCTGGTCCAAGCGGCTATCGTGTTCGCCTCTGTGATGGCAGTCTATGTCCTCCTCTTTAGATTTAAGTTTAGGGAAGGGTGAGTGGTTTGTTTGGGCTCTCGCAGGTTTACCTGGTTACCGCTTTAGCGCTGGCAACCTTAGGCCTTTACTGCATAGCCTCCAAGCGGAATATCGTAAAGGCGGTTATTGGGCTCGAGCTAGTAACCGTGGCCGTTAACCTCTCGATAATCGCGCTCAACTCGGCTAATGGGGAGCCAGGCCCCCTCGCCCAGTCGATGGCTATACTATCAATGTGCGTTGGAGCGTCTATCGCGGCTATAGCGTTGGCGCTAGTCGTAAACGCCGTTAAGCACTACGGGAGCGTGGACCTTAAGGAGATGAAGAGGTTAAGGTGGTAGGCATGTTGCCAGCCCCCTTATTACCGGTAGCCCCGCTGGTCGCTGCGGCAGCGCTGCTAGCCATCATGGGCAGGGTGCTCGGCGTAGATAGGAACTCTAAGGTACTAGGCTCCGTCTCCACGGCGTCGATCCTCCTGTCGCTACTTGCAGTCCTGCATCTGGGGGACCTTAAGGCGTCGCTAAACGGGTACCCACCGCCTTTGGGCACCGAGCTCTCGCTATCTCCGCTTTCAAGGTTCTTCGCCATAGTTATACTCGGCATAGGGGCTATAGTAGCCCTCTACTCCATCGACTACATGGAGGGCGAGGATAGGCTAGACGGGTACTACGCCCTACTACTGACGCTAATAGCTGGAATGGTAGGGGTGACCCTATCCAACGACCTACTAACGCTCTACATGTTCTGGGAGCTCATGTGCGTCTCGTCCTATACCCTCGTCGCCTTCAGGCGGTATCACTGGGAGCCCGTTGAAGCCTCCTTCAAGTACCTGGTGCTGAGCTCGCTAGGGTCGTTAGCAGCCCTCCTCGGCATGGCTATGCTTCTCGAGGCGACTGGCACGCTAAACATGGACGCTATACGGGAGGCGATTAAGGCCGCGCTAGCTTCGGGAGCTGTGAAGCCGAACTACGTGGCGCTAGCAGCAACCCTCCTGGTAGCGGGCTTCGGCGTGACCGCGGCTATAGCGCCGTTCCACACGTGGCTACCGGACGCTCACCCAGCCGCTCCTAGCTCGATAAGTGCCATCCTATCGGGGGTCGTCATTAAGGTGGGAGCTTACGCCATCCTCAGAGCGTTATTCTCGGCCGTGGGCCTATGCGTAGAGGGGCTAGGGCTAGTAGTACTAGCCTTTGGCTTGGCGACATACACTATAGCGAACTTAATGGTATACTCCCAGAGCGACGTCAAGAGGTTCCTGGCCTACTCGAGCATTGCTAACATGGGCATCATATTGACCGGTTCTGGTTTTGCATACTGGGCCGCTAGGCACGGCTTCGCCCTAGCCGCGCGCCTAGCTCTAGCCGGTGCAATATTCCACGTGCTGAACCACGCGCTTGGTAAGGCGCTTCTCTTCCTAACCTCGGGAACCCTAATCGAGATGGGCGGTACGCGCGACATCACCAAGCTTAAGGGCCTACTTAAGCTGACGCCAGCAACATGCGCTTCAGCCGGTATTGGGCTGTTATCGCTAGCTGGCATACCGCCGCTTAGCGGGTTCTGGAGCAAGTACCTAATCGTAGCCGGAGTTCTCGCCGCGCCCAGCGCGCCGGTAAGCCTAGCGACTGCAGCAATCTTCATTGTCAACGCGATGCTTGCGGCCGGCTACTACCTATGGCTTCTCCAGAGGCTCGCCTTAGAAAGGCCCGCAGCATCCGCCGAGAGAGAGCCCGGGTTCCTAATGGAACTCTCCGTCTCGCTGCTAGCGGCGTTCATAGTCCTTATTACGGTTCTACTGGGTCAAACACTGGCGCCGATAGAGGCTGCAGTGGACATCCTGCTTAGGGGGTGGTGAGGATGTATGCGTGGGAGCTAGCAGCTTGGGCCTGCTGGAGCGCCCCTATAGCTGGCGCCCTCCTAGTACCGGTGGCGGCTAAAGTTAGCGAGAAGCTGCGCGACTACCTAGCCGTAGCCTCGGTAGGGATCTCGGCCCTAGCCTCGCTCTTCCTTCTACCGCTGCTTATCAGCGTGCACGAGTGGCCGCTAAGAGCTGTGTACGAGTGGGTATCCGTGCCGCTGCCCAGGGGGAGTATAGACTTCGGCATAGGCGTGCTCGTAGACCCGCTAAGCATAATCCTAGCGGTGGTCGTTAGCACGATATCCTTCTCGATAATGGTTTACTCGCTCGGCTACATGCACGGAGACCCGGGACTAACGAGGTACTGGTTCTTCATGTGCCTCTTCGTAGGCGACATGCTGCTGCTAGTCCTCTCAGACAACCTAGTCCAGATGCTGTTCGGCTGGGAGGGCGTAGGCCTCTGTAGCTACGCCCTTATAGGCTACTGGTACGAGGACTCGAGGAGGAAATGGCTAATTTATTGGGTTGGCGAGGAACCCGAAGCCTACCCGCCGAGCCACTGCGGCCTTAAGGCCTTCCTAATGACTAGGTTCGGAGACGTGCTCATGCTAGCAGGCGCGTTTATAGTAGCCTCGCTGACGGGAACCCTAAGCTTTACGGAGCTAAGCAACGCGGCCGGTAGCGTCCCAACAGAGCTAAGGTGGCTCCTCCCGATATCCCTAATACTAATCTTGTTCGGTGCCATAGGCAAGTCAGCCCAGCTACCACTAATGGAGTGGCTTCCTGACGCGATGGCCGGCCCAACGTCTGTTAGCGCGCTCATACACGCTGCGACGATGGTTAAGGCTGGCGTCTTCCTCGTAGCGAGGCTGTTCCCGATAGCTCTCGCCTGGACCTCCCTAGAGCCGAGCGTCATAGCCTTCTTTGAGGCCGTGGCTTGGATAGGCGCGTTAACTGCGTTCGTAGCGGCTACTCAGGCGCTCGTCTCAACCGAGCTTAAGAAGGTACTAGCCTACTCGACAGTTAGCCAGATAGGCTACATGATGCTAGCCCTCGGCGCTGGCGGGCTAGCTCACGAGCATGCTATCGGGCTGGCTGGCGGCGTACTCCACCTAGTCAGCCACGCGTTCTTCAAGGCAGCGCTCTTCCTAACGGCAGGCGCTGTCATCCACGAGTGCGGCTCAAGGTTCCTAAGGCACATGGGCGGGCTTAAGTCTAGGATGCCCATAACCTTCTACTCCATGACCATAGCCGCCCTCGCCCTAATGGGCGTACCGCCGCTTAGCGGGTTCTGGAGCAAGGACACCGTGTTAGAAGCCGCGCTACTATCCGGAGCTACGCCCATATTCGCATTAGGCGTAGTCACTGCTGCGCTAACTGCCTTCTACAGCCTCCGCATGCTAGGCTTAGTGTTCTTCGGAGAGGAAAGTGAATTCCTTAGGGAGAGGGAGAAGAGAGGACACCACGTGCATGAAGCCCCCCCGGTCATGTGGGTGCCGTACGTAGCCCTGGTGGCGGTAACGATAGCGCTGGGCGCAGTAATGCCCCTCACTAAACACTACGTCGAGGAGCTACTATCCTATAATGTACCGTTAGCCTCCTCTCACGCGCCTGAAGGGACTAGCGAGGCCGGAGCTATCATGGTTGCAGCTTCCTCGCTAGCGGCGTTAGCCTTAGGCGCTGCACCCGCGGTGGCTATGTATGTTAGGCGTACTGTAAGCCCCGAGCCGCTGGTTAAGGGATGGCTGAGAGCTCTCAGGCACTTCCTCTTCAGGCGCTACTACATTAATGCCTTATACTACAAGGTGGCCGTTGAAGGAACTACGAGGGCTAGCGTGGCCACGTTTAAGTACCTAGAGACAGGCTGTATTGACGCGCTTAACTACGCGCTAGCTAAAGCCGTTAGGGCGGCTAGCTCCGCTTTTAGAAAAACGCACACTGGCTACTTAGGGCACTACGTAACCGCCTTTATGGCGGGTATCCTTACGTTATTAATCTTGCTCATGCTCGTCCCGTAAGGTGATGGAGATGTACGATCAATACCACGTTTTAATTCAATCCGCGCTGGTACCAACGGCGTTCGTCCCTCTAGTCCTACTGGCGGGAGGGAGGTCGAGCAAGCGCTCAGCGGCACTAGCCATAATACCGCTTATCTACTCCACGGCGCTACTAGTCTACGCGAACATTACCGCCTTTGGAGGCAAGCTGATAGCGCGGTACTCGTGGGCACCTCCCTTCACTGACCTGGTGCTACTCCTAGACGGAATTAGCGGGCCAGTAGCGCTCGCTATAGCCTTGCTTTCGACCTTCGTCTGCGCGTACTCCGCTTGGTACATGGAGGGGCGGCCTGGCGTACGCTACTACTTCGCGCTCCTCCTCATGTACGCGTCTGGCATGATAGGGACCGTCCTCTCAGCGCACCTCATAGCGTTCTTCCTATTCTTCGAGTACATGCTGCTGCCGTCGTGGGCCCTGATAGGGGTGTGGGGCACCGGCAGGAAGGAGCTCATAGCCCTAAAGTATTTCCTCTTTACGGAGGCCGGCGCGCTACTGTTCCTGGCCGGGATGGCGGCTACCTACTCGATGACTGGCACTCTAAACTTACTCGAAATCTCCAGCAGGGTTAAGGGAGTTAGCGTGAGCGCCCTAGTACCCGTAGCGGCCGCCATGCTAGTGGGCCTGTTCGTTAAGATGGCAATAGTACCGCTTCATACGTGGCTCCCCGACGCCCACGCCGAGGCGCCAACTCCGATTAGCGCGCTCTTATCGCCCGCCATGATAGGCATAGGGGGCTATGCTTCGATCAGGGTGCTTTACCAGATGTTCCCGCAGCTAGCGTTAACGAGGAACTTCACTACAGCGCTTATGGCCCTAGCCGTGGTCACAATGGCTTACGGCGGCCTCATGGCGCTAGCTCAGACGGACATTAAGCGACTCCTCGCATACTCGAGCATTAGCCAAATGGGGTACATGCTGCTTGGCATAGCGTCGGCGACCACCACTGGGCTCGTAGGAGCAGACGTCATCTACGTAAGCCACGCCCTCGCTAAGGCTCCCCTCTTCATGCTAGCAGGCGTCTTAGCCCACGCGGTCGGGACTAGGGACATAAGGAAGATGAGGGGGCTTGCTAAGAGAATGCCCCTTACGGCTACCTGCGCGCTAGCTAGCTTCCTATGCCTCTCAGGGGTCCCGCCGCTGATAGGCTTCTGGGGAGAGCTGCTGGTGTTCCTAGGATCAATCTACTCCTCGCTCATGTACTCCGTGGACCTAGTTAGGCTAGCCTTAGCGTGTGTAGCCATCGTCCTCTCCGTGCTGACGGCTGCCTACGGCCTATGGACCATTAAGCGGATCTTCTACGGAGAGCTCACCAAGGAGCTGGCTGAAGTACGAGAGGAGCCTAGATGGGTCCTCGCGCTGATCTTCGCGTTGATAGTGCTTCAAGTGCTGCTAGGCATATACCCGACGCCGCTAATAGCGGCGATTACGAGCGGGGCGAGACTCCTCGGTGCTTAGCGGTTGAAGGTAGTAGTCGTAGGGAGGGAAAATCTCCTAAAAATTTTTAAGAATTTTGGAGTTGAAACTTTTCCAGCCTCTACGGAGGAGGAATTACTTAATCTGGTAGCTAAGCTGTCGGACGACCCGGAAGTGGGGATCATAATAGTTGCCTCTAGCCTTTCTGAGAAGGGTAGGTCCATCTTAAGGGAGCTAAAGCTGCGTAAGCCGCTACCGCTTATAGTTGAGGTAGCTAAGCTTTAAGGAGCCCACTCCCTAAAACGCACGTGGAGTGGTTCGAAAAACTAGTTTCAAGCCACGTAGGTAGCTACCCTCTCAACCATTCGGAGGAGAACGTCATTAAGGCGTTTAACGATACGGTTGAGGCGGGCGTAGACGTACCCCCGATACCTCAGCTACGGAGCTTTATCGAGATGTACCTTGAACCGCTGGTGGAGGAAGGCGTCCTCAGGAAGGAGGGGGGATTCTTCCTAGCCTCTCCCGAGGACCTCGAAGGCCTTAAGCCTTTGAAGTTGAGGCTGGAGGAAGCTGAAGTGATATCTAGGGAGAGGCGAGGGGCTAGATGGGTTAGGGCGCCCGTAACCGGCGCAATGACCCTAGCTTCTAACATATTCATCTCTGATCCGTCGAGAGGGCTTAGGGCTACCGCGCTAGCGAGGAAGGAGCTAGTACTGGACGTCCTGTCAAGCTACGTCGGCTCGATAGTTAGGTCGATGAGGGAGCTGGGCTTCGAGGTGATAGTCATCGACGAGCCTATACTAGCGAACGTGGTAGGGGCTAGGGCCGTACTGTTCGGTTACAGCGAGGAGGACATACTCGAGCTCTACGCTAGAGAGCTTAAGCCCGCGCGAGGAGCCTTGACCGGCACGCACGTGTGCGGCAGGATATCGGAGAAGCTCGTTGAGATCCTAGTGGAGTCCGAGGCTATAAGGTTCTTAAACCATGAGTTTTACGGTACGCCCGAGAACCTAGGCATCAACTGGCGTAGGCATCTCGAGGAGGGAGACAAGTTCCTCGCTCCAGGAGTGTTAAGTTCTAAGAGGCCTGAGGTCGAGAGAGTCGAGGAGGTCCAGGCCTTTGCGAGGAAGGTGATGTCGATTGCCGGTGTGGAGAGAGTAAACCTGCTATCACCCGACTGCGGCTTCGCCGGGCTAAGAGGCGTTCCTAGGGCGTACGAGATCTCGATCGAAAAGCTTAGGGTGCTAGCTAGGGCGGTAGCCGCCTTGAGGGCTGAGCAGCAAGGTTAGCTACGCCTAACGGCTCAAAAGATGTTTTTAGCCCCGCGCCGGATTAGTTCGAGGATGGAGATCTGGAAGAAGGTGTTTAGGCGCGAGGAGAAGGATGTCCTAGAGGAGCTAGGCAAAGTTAGGGAGAGGCTAAGGGTCGCGTACGCTAAGCTCCTAATAGCTAGGAGGTTCGCTACGGATCACGAGGTCCGCCGAACGATGCTCATGACGGCCGCGTTTACGGGTAACGTCTTCCTTACACCCGACGCCTTAGGCCAAGTGTACGTTAAGAGCTGCGTCGCCGAGCTGAAGAAGGCCTCTAAGAAGCTGAGGAAGATAGCTAGGCGAGAGGAACTAGACGAGGTGGTGAAGCTTCAGCTAGAGCGCCTCGCTAGCATGTTAGTCGAGCCCGAGGAGAACATCCCTAAGCTCTCGCGGCTGATAGCAGACGCTGAAAGGACCCTCGACGCCGTAGTAGCCTCCCTAAGCGGGGTGTTCTAGCGTGGCTGAAAGCACCTACGATGTCGTGGTAATAGGCGCTGGGATAGCTGGGCTCACCGCCGCTCTCTATTCGGCTAGGCTCGGCTTAAGGACTTTAGTGGTAAGCATCGACATAGGCGGCCAGCTGAACTTAGCTGAAGTCATACAGAACTTCCCAGGGTTTAAGAACATTAGTGGATTCGAGCTGGCTCAGCTCGTTAGCGAGCAGGCCCAAGTCTACGGAGCTGAATTCGTGTTCGACGAAGTAGTGAGCATTGCAGAAAAGGAGGGTGTCTTTGAAATTGAGGGGAAGGGAGGAACGTACCTCGCCGAGGCCGTGATACTAGCCATGGGGAAGGCGCCGATTAAGATGGGCGTTCCGGGGGAGGAGGAGTTTAGAGGGAAGGGCGTATCTTATTGCGTTGTATGCGACGCGCCGCTATTTAAGGGCAGGAGGGTAGCCCTCGTCGGCTGGGGCGCGCACGCGGCTGGGTCGGTCTCTAAGCTGCTCAGCTATGCTAGCTATGTTTACTGGGTCTTCACGGGGAATACGCCAGCGAGCGAGGAGCTGGTAAGCCGGCTCGTAAGCACAGGGAAAGTCGAGCTCGTGCCTCGCTCGAAACCTGTGGAAGTGAAGGGCGATAGGCGCGTGAAGGCCTTAGTGGTTAGGAACCTAAGTACGGGAGAGCTAAGAGAGCTTGAGGTCGACGGGGTCTTCGTGGAGATGGGGTACGCGCCTAGGACCGAATTCCTCAGGGGATTTGTAGAACTTAACGAGAAAGGAGAGGTGATAGTCGACCTTGAGTGCAGGACTAGTCGTCCCGGGGTCTTCGCGGCAGGAGATGTAACCGGGATGCCCTTTAAGCAGGCAGTAATAGCGGCCGGTATGGGAGCGTGCGCCGCTCTCTCGGCCTATAACTACCTAGCTAGGAGGAGGGGCGGGAGGATTATCAGGAGCGATTGGCGGCACCTGAAAGTCGAGGAGGAAGGGCTGATAGGGTTAGGGCTTTAAAGCCCCATAAAGCACCCTAGCTTTAAACTCGGCCTGTTTACCTGGGTTCCAGGTTCTTACCGGTCTATAGTAGCCAACTATCCTACTCCAAACGTCTACTGGCCCGTGACACTTAGGGCACTCATCGTATACTCCAATAGCGCTCCAACCGCACTTCCTGCAGACGGATATAGCCGGCGTAATCGAGAAGTAAACCACCTTAGTGTTCTCCGCAATCCTCCTAATTAGCTTCTTAAGCGCGGATGGGTCCGGCATTTCGCTAAGGAATAAGTGCATCATAACACCGCCAGTAAACTCCCTCTGGACCTCGCCCTCCCAAAGGGCGCGGCGGTAGATCGGCACGTCAGCGTAGTACGGCACGATGGAGTTGCTGTAGAATCGCGTTTCATCGCCTGGTAGTGCGAGGAGTCCCTCCTTGAGATCCTCCTTAAACGCTACCGCGTCTAGCATTGCAAGCCTATAACTCGTCGACTCCCCAGGGATCTCCTCTACGTTGTAGAGGTAGCCGTCCTCCTCCTCGAACTCCTCGACCCTCTCCCTGATGTAGACCACGGCTCTGCGCTCAAAGCTTAAAGCCTCCTTGAAATCCCTCTCAGAGCCCTCAAACCAGAGCCTAGGGTCTCTGAGGAAATTAGCGGCCGCCTCCGGTAGTCCAATGACCCCTACCGTATTGTAATGGTTGACCAGGTGGCCAACGTACTCCTTTGTTAGCGGCATTAAGCCCTCGCGTAAATGCCTTTCATACCTCTTGCGCCATGCTAGGAGGACTTCTCTGGCTACTGCTAGCCTCTCCTCGA
>CAZAZN010000006.1:0-42611 GCA_964489665.1 uncultured Thermofilaceae archaeon | reverse complement strand
ACACCTCATCACTCGGCAGCGGGTATAAAGCCTTTTCAATGGTCGTGGTAGGTATGGGGGGAGGGGGAGGGCGAGGTAACTTCATAAGCTGTCTTGGCGAGTTTTAGTGGAGGCGCGGGGCGTTGGCCGCCTGCAGAGAGCACGGGGAGCGAAAAGGCGATGTACCGCCATAGCTATGAAACCGTGTGTTAACAGGCGGCTACAGCCCCGCGCCGCTTACAAGGGGTGTCTACTATGGGGGGCGTTCCTTTATCGGTTAAGTACATGATTACCGCTAGGATAGAGGTAGGAGGACTCGTAGATAAGTCAGACATCATCGGTGCTATCTTCGGCCAGCTAGAAGGGCTCTTAGGCGATGAGTTGGATTTAAGGGAGCTTCAGAGGACGGGGAGGATAGGTAGGATTGAAATTACCGTAGAGCGGAGCGGGGGCAGAACGGTCGGTACTATAAAAGTTCCCTCGAACTTGGATCGCGTAGAGACAGCGCTTATCGCTGCCGCTATGGAGGTTGTTGACAGGGTAGGCCCGTACCCGGCTAAGGTAGAGGTGGTTAAGCTCAAAGACGTAAGGGCTGAGAAGAGGAAGCGGATAATCGAGAGAGCTAAGGAGCTTCTCAAGAAGTGGGAAGAGGAGGAGGTGGAGACTAAGGAGCTTATAGAGGAGGTTATAAGGAGCCTTAAGGCCGCTGAGCTGATAAAATACGGTCCTGAAGGCTTACCCGCTGGTCCGGACGTAGCTAAGTCGGATACGATAATAGTAGTTGAAGGGAGGGCTGATGTCCTTAACTTGCTAAGACACGGCTATAGGAACGTAATCGCCCTAGAGGGTGCAACTATACCGAAAACATTGATAGAGTTATCTAAGAGGAAAACAGTGATACTATTTGTCGACGGCGACAGAGGTGGTGAGCTAATAGCCAGGAACGCTATTGGCGTATTAGACGTTGACTATATTGCTAGAGCGCCGCCAGGACGCGAAGTAGAGGAGTTAACAGGGAAGGAGATTGCTAAGTCGCTAAGGAATAAAGTACCTGTAGAGGAGTTCCTGGAAATGCTAGAAAGGGAGAAGAGGGCAGTGAAGGTACAGAGGAGGGAGGTTAGGGAGCCCGTAGAGAGGGAGGTTCAAGCAGCTAAGCTGAACATTCCCGACGAGGTCGTAAAGGCCATTTCCGAGCTGAAGGGAACTTTAGAGGCGCTCATTTACGACGATAATTGGAAAGAGGTAAAGAGGCTGCCAGTAAAAGACCTTGCACAGGAGCTGCCAAACATTAAAGGAGCGCGCTATCTGGTGTTCGATGGAATAATTACACAGAGAATAGTGGACATAGCGCATTCAGTGGGACTCAGGGCGGTCATTGGCGCTAGGATGGGCGACGTAGTTAGGGTGCCTGAAGGAGTCTTGCTATTAACCTTTAAGGATGTAGCCGCTTAATGCTAATCCGATTTTTAGTAATAAATAAAAATAAGATAGTGTTGTTTCCTCTTTTCTCTAGTATTCGCTTAAGGGCTCTGTTGGCAATGCTGATATGTGCGAACAGATTAGCTCGGTATTTCGTCCTCAGTGCTGTTACCAACGTTTAAGTTAGGAGGGTCAGTGGAGGTGCATTTCAGCATTGGTAAGTTCAGGCCAGTTTCCTCATCCCCCTAGACAAGGGTTCGATGGTCGGTATAAAGTTCTCCTCTAAGAGATTGAAGCGGGAGTTAGGGGCTAGATTAACGTCTTCAAAATTTCTAAGAGTGGATAAAGGGTATTTGACTTAATGACTACTTCAGCAGTTCTTTCAACCTCTTCATCCTTAGGGTTGTACGCTATTGAAAAACCGGCCATTTCCATCATGGGTAGATCTACTCGGCTATCTCCAATAGCTATGCACTCCTCGGGTTTTATGCCCAGCTCCCTACATACGTCTGCTAGCACTTTCCCCTTGTTCCGGTACTCAACCTCTACCTGGACATCTCCCGTCAACACGCCGTTTTTAAGTATGAGGCTGTTTGCTACAACTCTATCAAAACCTAAGAGCTTGCCTATCTTGTTCGCAAGTACATCTAAACCAGCACTAATGGCGATAAGTTTTAACCCATGTGTTTTCGCCAATTTCGCTACTTCAAAGGCGCCTGGCACTACGGGAGCTAGGTCGGCTAGCTGGCTGACTACTTCATAAGCTACACCGCGCCATAGCCTTACATCTAGCCTAGCCCACGTTATATAGTCAATAACTCCCATGCGGAAAAGCCTTGCATGAAGCTTAGCTGCACTCCACGTCCCTAAACCCTCGTGTAAGTATCGCCAGGCACTGTCAACTGCTACTAAGACCCCATCTACGTCAAACACTAGCGCTCTATACTTCGCCTTCAAAGCCATCGTTTAAACCTCACATGTTGTCCTTCCTAACGGGGTGCTTAGGATTGGTCGCTATAAGGGTAGCGGCGGTATCCGACATACACGCTCCGCGTTACTTAGCTCTATTCCGCAAAGCTATGTTAAACTTAGGTGTAGTAGATATTTTTATACTTGCTGGTGATATAGTAGATAAAAACAAAATGAAGTTCTACGCGACCATACTATACGACATCAAGAGAACCTTAGGCGAAGGAATACCGGTAATAGCTATCTTCGGAAACGAGGAGTATGAGGAGTATGAAGATAAGTATAGGAATAAGTATAAGGAAGTAATATGGTTAAACGATGAATGTATATATGTCAAAATTAAAAATTTAAAGATAGCGTTTATTGGAACTAGAGGAGCGCTAGATAAACCGACAAGCTGGCAGCTCCGTAACGTTCCCGAAATAGTTGAGAAGTATAGGGCTAGGGTTTTAAGGGTAGGAGACTTAATAAATAAGGCTAAAGCGGAGGCGGATATTGTAATCCTAGTAACTCATTACGCTCCAAGATGTAAAAACTTAGAGGGCGAGGATCGCAGGATATGGTCCTACCTCTCCTCGAGCGATTTAACTAACGTGATCATGAAGTGTAAGCCAGATATCGTCATACACGGACATGCTCACAGAGGGGCTGGCTACTGTACAATCGATAGCGTACCAGTTTATAACGTAGCTCTGCCTGCACGTAGATCGGTAACGGTACTTACTATAGGCGAGCAGGTGAGTAAAGGAATACTCAGCTACCTTTAGGAATTGTGAAGGACCTTATGCATAGTTAACTAATGAGAGGGTGTTAAGGCTCCGTAATCGAGGGTTTCATCAGCTCTCAGACGCGAACTGCTTCTTCATAGCCTTTAAGGGTTTTCTACGTTTATCCTTAAATGTCGTGCTGGGCAGTACACTAGGGCTGGCGTGGGATTTTGACGATAAGGTTGGTGTTAATAGCCTTTAAAAAATTAGAGCCCGAGGATTTCAGAGTACTTAATGCCATAGAAAGAGGGATGGTTCACGGGCTCTACGTACAGGTAGAGGTTATCTCGAAGCTCTCAGGGCTGCCTCTAGAGGAGGTCGAGGTTAGATTAAGGAAGCTTAATACCCTTGGGCTAGTTCAGAGGAGGAGGGGGGCTTTCACGGGCTACACGCTTACTAGTAGGGGGTACGACTGCCTAGCTCTTAACGCATTACGGAAGAGGGGCACGCTTACGCACATTAGCTCCTCGCCAATAGGCACTGGGAAGGAATCCGATGTCTACATGGGGTTAACGCCTTCGGGAAGGCGGGTCACGGTCAAGATGCATAGAGTGGGTAGGGTGAGCTTTAGGCAGGCTCGTAAAGTGAGGGTGTACGTTGGAGATAGGAGGCACGTATCGTGGCTATACTTATCTAGACTGGCGGCGAAGACCGAATACGAGGCGCTTCGCCTGCTGTACCCTGAGAAAATAGCCGTGCCTGAGCCCGTAGATTGGAACAGGCACATAGTGGTTACAGGCTTCATCGAGGGTGTAGAACTCTATAAAGTTCCCGAGCTGCTCGAGCCTCGTAGTGTAATGGAGCGGATAATCGACGAAATTGTTAAATGTTACAATAGAGTAGGTATAGTTCATGGAGATCTGAGCGAGTACAATGTGCTAGTAACAAAAAATAATGATATTGTTATATTTGATTGGCCGCAATGGGTAAGTAAAGAACATCCTTCTGCATTAATACTATTAAAGAGGGACCTTGAAAATATACTAGCCTTCTTCAAGAGGAAATATAGGGTTCGGGTCAACGTAGATGAGGAGGTAAGTCGCATAGTTAGCGAGCTAGAGGGGCGGGAGCATCCATAGGATAATAGGGCTCGACCTATTACCAGGCGAATCTCCGCTAAAGCTAGAGCGCGCTAAATACGCATACGTGCTACTAGAGGACGGAGAAGTAAGGGAGAGAGGCGAAGGAGTTACGCTACGCGATATCCTCAGAAAGGCTGAAGAGCTAAAGGTAGATGCAATAGCTACCGATAACGTTTATGAATTAGCGTCAAGTAAGGAGGAGTTAATACAGTTATTAAGGCAGATGGATCATGCTCCACGCCTAGTTCAAGTAACGGTAATTAGAGGTAAGGTGTATAAGCTGGAGAGCATCGCCGCATCGTTAGGCCTGTTTTCGGGGAGGCTAAGTCCCATTAAGGCAGCCGAGGTGTGTGCTAAGCTAGCCTACATGGGCGTAGGATCTGAGGTTGTGCTCTTCGAAGACGAGACGCGCATAGTAATCTCCTCGAGCAAGAGCAGTAAGGGTGGCATGAGCAGCGATAGGTATAGGCGAAATGCCGAGCTTCTCGTATTGAGGTTAACTCGAGAAATAGCGAGTTCCCTAAGGCGAAACGCTATAGACTTTGACTTATACGTTAAGCGGTCCGGGCAGGGGCTTGAAAGTAGCGTGTTTATAGTCTACGCTCCGAGGGCAAGGTTGAAGGGGATAGTTAAGAATGTTAAAACGCACGATGTTAAGGTGGAAATAGAACCCGTCACTAAGCGAGAGATGGAGTTTGTACCGCTAGGGCTAAAACCTAGCCCGTGCAGACCGCCTAATAGGTATATGATTCTAGGGGTGGATCCCGGTACGTGTACGGGCGTTGCAGCCCTTTCTCTCGATGGAAGGCCGTTGTTCGTAATGTCCAAGCGGTGGTTAAGCAGACGTGAGTTGACGAGTGAGTTAACTAAGTATGGCAAGGTAGCGTTAATAGCCACGGACGTAAACCCCCCGCCGCTATACGTTAAAAAGCTAGCTTCAGCGCTAAATGCTCCGCTTTTCATCCCCTCTACGAGCATGAGCGTTGAGGAGAAGAGGGAGCTTGTAGCCTCGTTCATCTCTAAGTATAATCTAAGAGTTAAGATCCGGGATTCCCACCAGAGAGATGCGCTTGCGGCAGCGATTAAGGCGTTCCGCTACTACACGCCTAAGTTCACGCAGGTAGACAGAGAGCTGGACGCTTTAGCCATGGGAATACCGAGGGATGAAGTTAAGGCTTTAGTGCTAAAAGGCTATGCAATACACGACGCTATAAAGCGCGTATCGTCACGCTATTTAATCCCAGAACACGCGCACGAAGTGGCTGTTAAGCGACGCGAGGACGCTGTTGAGGCGCTAAGGAGGGCTTTAGAGACTTTAGAGCGTAGGCTTTCGCAAGTGCTGCTCGAGAAGGAGGAGCTAAAGCGTGAGAAGAAAGTACTTGAAGAAGAGGTCAATAGGCTAAACTTAACGCTTGATAGGATCTTAAAGCTACAAGCTGCTGAGGTTAAGAGAAGTAGGATATATCTAGCTTTAGCCGAAAACATCAAGGCTCTTGACGGGGAGATCAAGAGGCTAAGGCGAGAGAACGAAGAGCTCAAGAGAAGGGAGAAGCACCTTATCGAGGTCCTCGAGCGCATATCGCGGGGAGAGGTAGTATGCCTTCCTATCTCAGATAAACCTTTACCAGTCCAGTTAAGGAGGGGCTGCAAGGTCGCCTTAATAAAGGGCGGTAGGGTCGATGATGAGCTATTATCTGCACTTAAAGGCGAAGGTGTTGACGTGATTTTGACACTTTCTCGGGAAATGTACAGTAAGATAAGGGTCCTTGCAGCGCAGAAAGGGCTTACGGTAGCGTGCCTTGAGGGAATTGAGCGCGAGGAAATGGGTAACGTTGTAGTGGTTTCGAGGACCGCACTAGAGGAGGTTATTAAGGAGGCTATCGAGAAGTTTGAGAGGGAGCACGGGGAGAGAATTCTGGAAAGGCTTAGGGATATTGTTGAGGAGTATAGGAGGGAGCGCGTAAGGGCTGCTAGGCTATGTTCTCGTCGTGCATTAGAATAAGGGTACGTCTATTGAGCCCCTGAGGATGCGCTCTGTGAGCTTATCAATGTTATCGAGCTCCTCGGAGACTATGGATTCGACCTCGCGCTTCACGCTACTAAATATCTCCGGGTCGCAGATTACGCCGACGTGAGCCACTAGTGGGTCGTTAATGGGTCTACCTATCTGGCTCAGTAGTTTAATGTAAACTTCCTTAACTTCATCGAGAGATGAGGCTATCCTTCTCGCGATAATGTGTGCCATGACGTTGTATAGTTTCCCGACGTGATTCACGGGGTTTTTGCCAGCTGTAGCTTCCATCGACATTGGACGCATGGGGGTTATTAAGCCGCCAGCTCTATTCCCCCTACCCGTAGCTCCGTCGTCACCGTGTTCCGCTGACGTTCCAGTTACAACGATGTAGGCTCCGGCTCTACCCTTAGACAGGTCGTCGCCCGTGTTTACTTCGGCGTGAATCTCCATATTCGTCGTTCGTGAGGCAAATCGCTCTATTTCTTCTTTAATTTTCTCCTTAACTTCCCTATACTCCTCTACGCTATGAACGAACCGTGATACTATTGCAACAGCGACCGTTAACCTCAGAGTGTTGCCCTGCCTTAAACCCATGACTTTAATGTCCTCTCCTATGGCCGGAATACGTGCTTTAACTTCACTAGAATTTAAATACCTTTCAACACCGTAGACTATCCTCTCGGTCTCCGTTAACGGTGCGAAGCCTACGCCTAAAGAGGTATCATTTGCGCCAGGGTACTTTGCTTTTTCCTCTATCAGCCTAACTAGATCGGCTGAGCCTCTACCTATTCGGTAGTCTATTACTACATGTGATGTTACGTCTAGGAATCTGAAATTCTTAGATAGCCATTCTCTAGCAGCTTTAAGCACTATTGAGCCTACTGGAACTTGCTTCTCTTCTCCATCAACTCTGACACTAGTAGTAGCTCTACCGGCCACTAAGATGTATATGGGTCTAAGCACGTTTCCGCCGCCGAACCATACGTCGGCCTGTCCTCCCACCACTAATACTTTATCAACGTTGTGATGTAGTATGTGCTCAAAGTTTTCTAGGTAATATCTACTTAAAGCTTTGCTCACCTCCTCGGCAATGGCGTCGGCGATGTAGTCTGGATGTCCTAGACCTTTACGCTCGACAAGTTCGACGTCTAGTTCGTAAACAGGTCTGCGCGTTAACCTGGAGACGACTATGTTCTTCTCTCTCATGTGTACCCCAGGCTCTCAATTAACGATGTTTATAAAAGCGTTCCGGATTAATTACCTCTACTCATAAATTGTTACCTTGTCGGGGTCTATTGAGATGTAAAGGATGTTGCTGCCACGTATCAGTATTTTACCGTAATTCGCTACGAGCTCTAAGTTTTCGTTTATCTGCTTAGCGTCTGAAAGTATTAGGTTCATCGATATATCACTGCGTTCAAGTACGCCTATGTATTCGCTCCCATCCTTGAGCTTGACTAGGATTCGGGACTCCATGCTTTTCTCCAGCAGTTTTAGCGGCGTCTCCATACGTACGTGAGCACTAACCATACTGAGCACCCTTAGGCGCGGCTCTATCTATCGTCACACCTAATATTGATTTCTACCCTACATAGCCTTGGCTACTGGTGAGCGTTATGTTAAACCAGCGCTTAGAGGAGCTTAAACGCCTAACAGATCTAAGGTTAAGGGAGATAATCGCTATAGGAGCAGAGGCAGTACTAGTACGCGGCGAGTGGTTCGGCTACGATATCGTGGTAAAGTATAGGTATCCCAAACCTTACCGGGTACGCGAACTGGACGAAATGTTAAGGCGAAAGAGAACAGCGCTTGAAGCAAAGCTCCTAGCTACTAGCCGTAAACTCGCTGTTCCAGTACCAACCCCATTGTACGTAGATCTTAAAGAATGCTTCATAGTAATGGACTACATCAAAGGCATTAAATTACGCGATAATCTCCCTAGTACGGCGCTGGAGAAGGCAGCGGCTATCTTCAAGCAGTTAGGGATTTACGTGGGTAGACTACATGCAGGGGGAATAGTGCATGGAGATTTAACGACCTCAAACGTTATACTTACGGAATATGGTAAGATTTTTATCATAGATTTTGGGTTAGGCGGTTTCTCCAGCGAGCTCGAGGAGCAAGGAGTTGATATACACTTGATGCTTAGAGCGCTTGAAAGCACGCATCCTGCTCTTGCAAGTTCCCTTTTTAAGGCCTTCTTAAAGGGGTATGAGAGCGTTAGGGGTAGTGAGATGAGGCACAGAATAGAAGAGAAGGTAAGAGAGATAAGGATGAGGGGGAGGTATGTTGAGGAGAGGAGAATTTCCAGGAGGTTTTAGGAAACGCTTATAAGATGTCAGCTATCAGAGGGTGCTAGCATGAGGAAGTCGAAGGAAAAGGGTAAGTCGCATTCAACAAGGCCGCCGAAGATAGTCGCTCCACCATGGGTTAAGTATAGCCCTAAGGAGGTTGAGGAGCTGGTAGTATCTCTATATAGGAAGGGCTATCCACCTTCTATGATAGGGATTATACTTAGAGACCAGTACGGGATACCCCTAGTTAAGGCAATAACTGGGAAGAAGATCCTAAGGATCCTAAGGGAGCGGGGCCTTACGCCAGAAATACCAGAAGATTTGTACAATTTAATAAGAAGGGCTATAAGGGTAAGGAGACACCTTGAGGAGCACCCCAAAGACTATCATTCAAAGCGCGGCCTTCAGCTGATCGAGTCTAAAATACATAGGCTTGTTAAATACTATAAGAGAAAGGGCGTGCTACCGCCTGATTGGGAGTATAAGCCGGAGAAGATGGCTGTATTCGCGTGAGCTTTCGTGGAGAAGGCTAGAGAAGGGTTTGAGCAGGCATTATTTCGCGTAATTGATACCCTAGAGAGGGGAATAGCACAGGGCAGCACGATAGCTCTCGTTTCTCACTATGACGCTGACGGGCTGTGCTCTGTTTCGATAATTGCTAGGATGTTAAGTGAGGAGGGTGTCTACTTTCAAATAAAGATAGTTGAGCAGATTACGCCGCTTACGATAGACGAGTTAAAGCAGTTATCTGCAGATATCTTTATTTTTACCGATTTAGGTAGCGGCTCCAAAGAATTACTAAAGTCTTTGATTAAGCAGGCTAAATTGATAGTGATCCTAGATCATCATCAACCCTCAAGTGGCGGAGATGGCGAGTTCGTCGAGGTTAATCCTCACTACTACGGGATTAATGGGTCCTGCGAAGTGAGCGCATCAGGCATAGCGTACATGGTTGCCCGTAAATTTAAAGAAGACCTAGCACCTCTATGTACCTTAGCAATCGTTGGAGCACTAGGAGATAGGCAGGATGTAGGCGCACGCTTTTCGTTAATAGGGCTGAATAGACGTATACTAGAGGAGGCTAAGCGGCTCCGTTTGGTAGAAGAGGAGATAGGGCTAAGACTTTACGGATTAAGGCAACGTCCACTCGTTAAGGCCTTAGCTTACACTATGGATCCCTTCATACCCGGAATAACCGGTAATGAAACGGCTAGCTTTAATTTTCTAAAATCAATAGGCATTAATCCGGTTAAAGATTCAGAATTAAGATTAGCAAGCGATCTATCTCCAGAGGAGGTTAGAAAGCTAGCTACCGCATTAGTGAAATACATGCTGAAGCAGGGACTCCCGGCTAACGAGGCTGAGAGAATATTTGGTATGAATTACTACATCCTGACGGAATCCTCTACTAGCCCTCTAAGAGATGCTAGAGAATTTGCACAGATTCTTAATGCGTGTGGGAGATTGGGATACTACGGTACCGGAATTGGACTCTGCATAGGTCGTCGAGGAGCTTACCTCGTTCGCGCTATTGATCACGTATCGGAGTATAGGCGAATACTAGCTAGTGTATTAGATCGTATAAGGAAGGAGAGAGAACAAATAGCAAAAGTTTATAGTGGAATAATATATATAAACTTAGGTGACGTAGTAAACGAAAGAATTACTGGCGCTATAGCTTCGCTATTATCAAGCTCTAGGAGCTTCAAGGGTGAGGGGAAGGTACTCCTCGTTGCAGCTAAGATGAGGGGGGGGATGCTTAAAATCTCAGCTAGGAAGATCGACGAAGAGAATGGCGTCAATTTAGGAGTAGTACTAGAGGAGGCGGCTAAGGCGGTAGGAGGTTTCGGCGGAGGACATGCCAACGCAGGTGGAGCCGCCATTCCAGAAAAAGCGCTTAGTAAATTCGTCGAAGCTCTTAAAATTAGGATTAAGCATCAGGTGAGCTAGTCTGTTTGTAGTAGTGTTTATATTAAAATCTACAATTGCAATGGTTATTTGGAGAAGCATAAGCTTAGACGACTACGGCTTTAGCGGTCTTCTGGTGTTCTCGCTATGGGAAGGGAACAGACTATTGTATATTGTAGGTTCAAGGCGACTAAGTGACTTAGAGTCGTTTTTAAACGATCTATTTAGATGTTTAAGGCCGCTGGTGGAACTGGAGGAATATAAAGATCGGTTCTAAGGCGAAGCTTATTAAGGTGTGAATGTATGAGGCTGAGGCTATGTCTGAGGACTACGCGATTAAGATAGTTAAGGACAGAGATAACAAGCTGATAGGGAGGAGAGAGCTAATAGTACTGATAGACCACTTTGGAAAGGGCACAATCCCTAGAAGAGAGCTAAGGAGGAGGATCGCTCAGATGCTCAGCGTGAATGAAGATCTAGTATACATTAGAAAGATAGAAACTGAGTACGGGCTAATGATCTCTAAGGCAAGAGTCCATATTTATGAGTCCGTAGAGCGGGCACTAGAAATAGAGCCAGAACATATCATACGAAAAAACCGTGGTGGTGAGGAGGGTGGCTCACGTACATGAGCTCTACGAGTACGATTACAAGACAGGTAAGATAAGGCTAAAGAACAAAAAGTGCCCTCGTTGTGGATCGATAATGGCTCACCATCTAGTCCCCGTTGAGAGGTGGCATTGCGGTAAGTGCGGCTATACGGAGTTCGTAAAGGCTAAAGTTAAATGATGATGAGTGAACTAATAGTCTTAGGCATCGAGAGCACAGCGCATACTTTCGGGGTAGGAATAGCTACTTCTCGCGGTAGGATACTTGCTAATGTTAACGAGGTATATAGGCCTAAGGCCGGGGGCATATTGCCTAGGGAGGCTGCCGAGCATCACAGTAGGGTTGCCGCGAAGACGGTATTAAAGGCGCTTGAGACGGCTGGTGTAACTGTAAGGGAGCTTGATGGCATAGCGGTTGCGTTAGGCCCAGGAATGGGGCCTTGCTTGAGGGTGGGAGCTACTTTAGCTCGATATATAGCTTTAAGGTACGGTAAGCCACTCGTACCAGTGAACCATGCGGTCGCGCATGTAGAGATTGCAAGGGTTTCTACAGGCCTAGAAGACCCCCTAGTAGTGTACGTTGCAGGAGGGAACACGATGATAATCGCGTTTAAAGAGGGTCGCTACAGAGTTTTTGGAGAAACTCTAGATATACCTTTAGGCAATTGCCTAGACGTATTTGCGCGTGAAGTGGGGCTAGGGCTACCAGGCACACCTAAGGTTGAGGAACTTGGTAGACGGGGCAGGAAGTTCTTGGAAATGCCATATGTTGTGAAGGGGCAGGATCTCTCGTTTTCAGGACTATTAACTTACGCCTTAAACCTCTGGAGAGAGGGTTATAGGCTAGAGGACGTATGTTATAGCCTTGTTGAAACGGCTTACTCTATGTTAACCGAGGTTGCTGAAAGAGCACTGGTTCACGTTGGGAAGACAGAATTAGTCCTAACTGGTGGAGTTGCTAGGAGCCGGTGGCTAGCCAGCAAGCTAATGGCTATGGCTAAGCAACATGGCGCGATCTTTAGGGTGGTACCTGATGAGTTTGCAGGAGATAATGGGGCAATGATAGCATTGACCGGCGCACTAGCCCTCTCGGCTGGAGTTAAAATAAACGTTGAAGATAGTAGAATTAGACCGATGTGGAGGCTAGACGAGGTAGATATACCCTGGCGAGGTCGTTAAGCTAAATCCCCCTTTTAAATTAAAGCGAAGAGATATGTGGGAATGATAGTGGTTAGCTTCACGTCAGGCTCTAAAGGAGGTACGGGTAAGAGCACGCTAAGCTCGCTAGTAACTTTAGCGCTTGCAGGCGCAGAGGTTAAAGTCTTACTAATAGATCTAGGGCAGGAGGGGAATTCAAGCAGGCTCCTCCTTAGGGAACCTGAGCCTCCCTTCCTGAGAGATGTATTACAAGGTAAAGTAATGCTCCTCGACGCGATAGGAAGTTATGAGATAAAGTTAGAGAAGCTCGGTTCGCTGAATTTCTACATGATACCCAACCTTGGTCCTTTACCTAAACCTCGCGAGCTTGAAGCTTTCTTTAGAGAATTAAAAGAGCTGGAAAACTGCATAGATATAGTATTTCTGGATTTGCCAGCCTATCAAGATCCCTGGTTTAACAAGTTCATAGATTACTCGGACCTGGTAGTATTAGTAGCCAACCCCTTTCCATACGTAGTAAACGCCGTTATCAACGCTTATACGGACGGGAAGGAGGTAATCGCTGTATTAAATAAGTTCGTAAAAGGATGTGAGTGCTATCTCAACTTACTGGGAAAGAGGTATAAAAGGACTATAGCAATAGCCTATGATCCCTATGTCGCTCTACTTGATTCGGCAAATTTAACTAAAATTCTGGAAAAATTGAGCAAGAAATTTCAGGATGGGCTCGTTGAGCTGTGCTTCCAAATAGCTAAAGTGGGTGGTTTATGTGGCTGAGCGTAAGAGCTTAGGGCTTAAGGGTAGGGTTCTTCGCCGAAGATCTAGCGAAGATAGCGAAGTTCGTGCGTATCCGCAGTTTTCAATAGTTGACATTAGGGAGGCTATAGAGGCGTTAGGTGGAGATACTAGCTGGATCGAGAAAATACCTGTCCGCTTAAGGGAAATAAGCTCTGAAATAGAGAGATTAGAGGATGAACTTAGGAAATTAGAAAGAGAAAGAAAGCTTCTTTTAAAGCTTGCAGAGCTATTTGGGGTGAGTATTAATCATGCTGAAGGCAGTGTCAAAATTAAGGAAGAGCTTAGCCAGTAAAATTAAGGAAATAGGTGAGGAGCGTTCAGCCCTTAGAGTTCCTGTTAGAAGCCTAGAGCTTGTAGCGCCGGTCCTGAGAAGAGCTCCAATAACACCACAATATCTGGCATTAGAGAAGAGCGATCGCGGGACGTTAGCTATAGGAAGGGATAGCATATACCTCTACCCTACTAACGTTAAACCTCCATGGTATCAGCTTGAGCTTATCTTTAGGAATAATAATTTTTCGGAGATATTCATAAGAGGCAATGAAATATTCGCGACTCACAAAAAGCTTGGTAGGCTTAAAGTAAAGGTTATGGACGAGACTTTTAACCCTGAAAGATTGCTGATGAACTTAGCTATAGTCACAAATACTAGACTGGACCTCTCAAAGCCCTATGCTGAGGCGGAGCTGGAAGGCTGGAGACTATACTTTAAGCTACCACTGATTAGCGGCGAGTGGGAGCTAAGCGCAACTAGGGTAGGTAATGTGCCTAGGCTTGTACAATTAGCTGAACCAGGTTTAGCGACAGCGCTATTGCTCCTAGTTCTAAAGCCTAGCGTGGTAGCGATAGTAGGCCCTAATGGGTCAGGTAAGACTACGCTGCTTAATTCGATGCTACTAGAGCTTAACAGAGCCTTTCCCTCTCTGAGGATCAGCGTTATTGAGCAGGTACCAGAGCTTATACTTCCTCCCTCTGCGCAGTTCAGCAGGAGTATAGCTAGACCGGGGCTTAGCGTAACCACCTTAGTAAGACAGGCGATGAGGTACGAACGCCCCGATATAGTAGTGATAGGAGAACTAAGAAGCGAGGAAATATGGAGCTGGATAGAAGCTGGCAGGTTAGGAGTTGCAGCGCTTACGACGTATCACGCTCCTACGGTCGATATAGCAATTAAGAGCATGGCTAAGCTGCTAGAGCAGCACATAAGCGGAGCCAAGGAGGAGGCAGTCCTATCACTTGTAAATGTTTTCGTTTTAATGTATAAGCATATTGAGAAACATAAGATAATACGTGGAATTAAATCAGTTTATATAGCGGATAAGGGCACGCTTATCCCTGTTTACGAGGAAGGGCGGCTTAATATAACTCTAAACAAGCTTGTAGGTTACGTGGGAGAGCGCCTACTTACGGGCTCCTATAATGAGACGTTAAAAGTAGTTACAAAATCTCTTTTCAACTAAATTTATGATTAGAATGCGCTATTTGCTTTTAAACCATTCCAGATAGATCGGTGGTGAGAAGTTGAAGAGGATAGGAGCCGTTCCACCGATGGTAACAGCGCTGATAGTTGTGGCGTTCATGATTTCTGCGGTTCTGGTGGGGTGGTACGTGGTATCGGTAACAGCTAGTGCATCACGTCAAGTGTTAATAAGCGTGATTCCTATGCCTACGGTGGTCGGCGACAAGTTATACATGGGGTTAAGAAATGATGGAACAGTGCCTTTCGAAGGAGATGTCGAGATAATCCTCTCTCAAGGCAATGCGACAGTTAGAGCTACATATCCAAGCAGCGTTGAAATAGCCCCCGGTCATAGCGTGCTACTAGAGTTTTCGTTAGGTACGACTTTGCAGCCAGGTAAGGCTGAGGGCGTAGTGATAGGCAAGGGCGAACAGAGCTTTTCTATACGCTTCACCGCAGAGGTAATATCTCCCTAGAATAGGGGAAATCTTGAAAGCGAGACTTTTCTCTTCTTTTTACGACTTCCTATCAACCTTAGCTAATAAGCTAAGTAGCATAAGGGTTTACCTGCAGAGTGAGGTAGATGCCGTACCTCTTTGCCTAATTTTAGCTTCAAGTCCTCTACCACCGCTCGTAACTCTCCGCCTGCTTAAAAAGGAGGGGTATGAATACCTACCTGAGTATCCGATTGATACGAAAGAATTGAAGAATATAGGCCCTAAGCTTAAGAGGGTGCTCGAAGCTGCTAAGGAAAGCCAGAAGTACGGTAGCAGAACCCCCCTCCTTCAAGAGCTCGACGCTTTGCTTTCAGAGTGTAAATCTAGCTTAGAGCTCGCTGACTATACAATCTCTCAGTTTTATCAATTATTAAGCGTCTTCACGAGTATTATACCTAGCATAATAGTTAGCGTAGTAGTATTTACGAATCCTAGCGTGGTAAGTAATATGCTATATGGCTTATCGGCAATGAGTATAATAGTATCCTTCGTAGGAGCTGTCCTATATCCGCCTGAGATCAAGCTTAGAAGCTGTCTATCTCTCAAATCTCTAGCCCCCTCTATCTCCGTGCCCTTCCTGCTCGCGCTCGCTATGGCGAATACGTCAGTACACCTTTCCCTGCTCCTTTCCGTCGCTCTAGGGAGCGTGCCAGCTTGTGTTATCTTCACTAAGCGTCTACGGGAAGAAGTAAACAAATTTTCGAAGGCCTTAACATTAATAGAGAGAGCGGCTAGCTGCCCTCTGAACATTTTTCAGTGCTTAGGGATAGATGATCCCCGTATACTCATTAGCAATGAATGGGGTAGCCTTAAGCCTCCCTTATTGGCGCTATACCTATTAGCCCTCTATGGTGGCGAGGCGTCTGGTGAAGGATTGAGAGTGCTGTTGAGATACTTCAGGTCATTGTATGAGGCGTTTAAAAGCCTTAGACGTAAAGGAAGAATCATGCTATTTTACTCGATGATTGAGGCCTGTATGGCAGCAGCTATTTATGGAGTAACGTTAGCCATGTTAGACTTCTTCTCCACTTTCAGTCTAAGTTTCCCAGAGGTATTGCTGTACCCTGTAACTCGTACTGAGATATCAAAACTGATGAAGGTTATAGACGTGGTGCTAACCGTCAACTGCGCGGCTCTAGCGATAGGTACGGCAAATGCGCGAGAAGGAGACTTTGCGTACGCGTTCCTGTACCTTCCGGCGCTAGCCGCTGCAGCGTGGATTGCTTTTAACTTTAGCTATGTAAGTATTAAAACTTTAATGCTTATAAGGTGATGAATACTTGCGAGTTGATATTATGGTATCAGCCATAGCCTTTACGTTAGCCGTGCTAGCCATAACCTATCACGTGTACAGGGCATCCTCGCTATATGCTGTAGGAAGTAGCGTATACTCTTGGACCTGCGCTGAGAGAATTCTCGAGTACCTAAGGCAAGGCGGAGAGTTCCCTAAGGGCGTCATTACCTATAGAGTAGTGACGATTACGCGTACTGAGCAGGGTGCCGGTAGAGGTAGGTATCTAGCTTATACCTATGGGATCTTACCCAACGGAACACTAATCTATATTGAGGCTACAGGTTTCTGTAAACCTTAAGTAGTAGGTGGGAGTAATGGGCAAAGTTGTTCTCCACATTAATAAGCTACCTAAGATAGAAGATGCAGTATATTTTTCAAATAGAGTAAGTGTTTTAGAGCCCCCTTTAATAAAGCTTCCTAATTATTATGGTATAGTACTTCTTAATAGCTTATATCAGGATGGGCTTATTAGTAAGTCGTTCTTTTTTAAGCTGCTAGATATACTATGCGATCTAAAGGGGTTCATAACCCTCTCTGTGCTTGAAAGCGTAGCGCCAAGCAGGTACAGGACGTTCAGGTGGCTCAGAAGCTTTTTTAGGGAGGAAGGACCCCCGGCGAGGTATAACCCTATTATACCTAGGCTTAAAATGCTGTCCATAGCTCCCGTCCTATATACCATGCTTGCAAGTGACAAGCTTAACGCACAGGCGTTAGTAATTGATGCTGCTGAGTCGATCGACTCAATCGAGGAGATAGTTAATACAGCTAGAGCTTATTTCGCCGAAGTACACCTCGTAGTGAGTAATTTAAACGCGACGCTTCTAGGGCTAGCTAACGAAGTCGTAGTAAACCCCTCGTTGGCACCGACTGTTTCGTATATAGAAAGATACGGCATTAAGCTGAGAGGCATTAGCGTTGAGGGAAGGATTATTAGCTTAAAGGAGGAAGAGAGCTACAAGCCTGCTAGGGCAATCATTCTAAAGCCTAAGCCGATAGATAGGCTTAAGATCGCTCTAGGAGAAGACGCAGAGGCTGCTAAAGACCTCCTCTCGGAGGTGGCATCTTCAGGGGTAATAAGCGAGCAAGCGGTGCTAGAATTACTTAACAGTGAAAGGATCCCAATTAGGGTGTACTTTAAGTTAATAAGATACGGCTTTATTAAAAGAATCGTAACGAGCGGCGGAATTCAAATAACTATTACCGAGAAGGGTCTTGAGGAGTTAACTTCTCGCTAATGAAGTCTTCTATAATCTCCTCTATGGTAGGTTTACCTTGCTCCACTAATTCGTACTTAACTTTAACGCACTTCTTATTTAAGTTAAGATATCTAGAGAGATCAGTTGGTGTGCCTAGTACTACGCTGTCTGCCGGTATAGAGTTTATTACTTTCTCTAGCTCTTTCATTTGTGCGCTACCATATCCCATCGCTGGTAAAACTTTACCTATGTGTTTATATTTTTCGAATACCTCTTTAATGCTCCCTATAGCGTAGGGTCTTGGGTCAACTACCTCTGCTGCACCGTACTTTAAGGCCGCTATGTACCCAGCCCCATATCCTAAGTTGCCATGCGTAACCGAAGGCCCATCTTCGACCACTAATACTCGCCGTTCTCGAATGAGCTCTGGTCTGTCTACAGTTATCTCGGAAGATGCTAGCACTACTTTAGCTCTCGGATTAATGCTACTAACATTTAGTAAAGTTTGCCTAACCTGCTTTTCGCCAGCTACGTTAACTTTGTTTATGACTATTACGTCTGCTAAAAGCACGTTTACTAGCCCTGGAAATGTCCTTAGTTCGTCTCCGCACCTGAGGGGATCAACGACTACTACGTGAAGGTCGGGTTTAATAAATGGCCAGTCATTGTTTCCCCCATCCCATAGTATGACGTCAGCCTCTCGCTCCGCTGCCTTAAGGACCTGCTGGTAATCGACGCCCGCGTACACCACATTACCCTCGAGAATGTGCGGTTCGTATTCTTCTCGTTCCTCTATTGTACATTCGTATTTTTCAAGATCTTCTAACCTTTCAAACCTCTGCACAGGCCACTTAAGCTTGCCATACGGCATGGGATGCCTAACTACTACCACTCTTAACCCCTTTCTCTTGAGAATTCTAGCTATTTTCCTAGCTAGGGTGCTCTTACCGGCCCCAGTTCTAGAGGCGGTTACCGCTATTACCGGCTTACTAGCACGTAAGACCGTATCATTGTAGCCTAATATCTTAAAACAGGCACCTGCGGCGAGTATTCTGCAGGCTTTCTCCATAACTTCCTCGAATCTCAAGTCGCTATAGGCTAGCACTACTTCATCTACCCTTAGCTCCCTAATTAGGCGCTCTAGCTCTTCTTCAGGGTATATAGGGATGCCCTTGGGATAAAGCGGGCCCGCAAGCTCCGGAGGGTATACTCTCCCGGCGATATTAGGTATTTGGCCGGCTGTAAAGGCTACTACCTCGTAGGCATTGTTATTTCTAAAGTATACATTGAAGTTGTGGAAATCCCTTCCAGCCGCGCCCATTATGATGACTCTCCTTCGGCGCATGCCACCCTTACCCTCTCAGCTCCTTAAGGGGCGATCTATTACTCTTGCCTTCCTCTAACTAATGTAACTAGCATTTGGGCTTCTAGTCGCATTTGGCACTTTTAATAGTGGATCATGTTCCATTAGTGCGATGACCTTAACATACAGCCTATGCTAAAGATCGCTTGGACTCGTCATGAGAGATAGGCGGCGAAGGTACGTCGTAATGGATACAAGCATCCTAATGGCGCTAGTTGAGGAAAGGGTCGAGCTAGTTCCTCTATCCGTAGATCACACAGAAGAAGTTCTAGTCCCTTTAATCACTTGGGCTGTTATTAATGAGTTAAAGAAAATAGGTAGCAAGGGGTCCCATAGGAAAAGGGCACTAGCGCGGGCTGCACTGGAGGTTTTGAAGAGGCTAGCTAGCATTAATCGCCCACAGGCGGCCATAGTGTGCCTTAGGAGCCGCTATAGGGGCGTGGACGAGCACCTCCTAGAAGTAGCTAATCGCTTAAACGCGGTCCTAGCGACCGCAGACGTCGACTTAAAGGATAAGGCCCGTCGTTTAGGGTTAGAGGTGTTTGTGCTAAGGCGTGCGAAGAGGCGATTAGAGCCGGTATCCTAGCCGTCTCTACTTCTTCAAGGGAGGTTTTATGTTAAGCTTCTTAACGAGCTCCTTGTAGCGATTTCTAACTGTAACTTCAGTTACCTGTGCGGCTCTAGCTACCTCCTTCTGGGTTTTAACTTCTCCCTGAAGCATCGCGGCAATGTAAATGGCGGCAGCAGCTAACCCCGCTGGGTCCTTACCCGCTGTCAGCCCCATCTGCTGTGCCTTCTTGAGTATCTCAATTGCTTTCCTTATAGTGGCGGTGCTTAGGTTTAGCATAGCGCCTATTCTAGGCACGAAGTCTATGGCGTTGGGAAGTGGGACTTTTATCGCAGCCTCCCTTATCAGTAGCCTGTAGCATCTCGCTACATCCTTCCTGCCCGACCTCGTGTACTTAGCTATTTCATCCAATGTACGAGGTATCCTCATCTCGCGGCACGCTGCGTAAACCGCAGCGGCCATTACCGATTCTATAGACCTCCCTCTAACTAGGCTTGTCTCAAGCGCTTTCCTATATATCTCGAGCGCGCGCTCTAGGACTTTCTTGGGAAGCCCGAGCTGGGCGCCAAGCCTCTCCAGTTCTATTGATGCCTGGCTAAGGTTCCTCTCGAGGGAGGATTGAACCCTAGCCCTTACGTGCCACTTCCTAAGCCTTAACATCTCTATCTTCTTCTTAAGCCCTATCTCCCTCCCGGCGGCATCCCTACTCCTCCAGTCGATATCCGTAGATAGGCTATCAGGCGTGTAGATGGTTATGGGGGCGCCGACCCTACTCCTCCTCTCCCTCTCCTCAGGGGTGAAAGCTCTCCACTCAGGCCCTCTATCGATCTCCCTATCGCTTATTACGTAGCCGCAAGCCGCGCATATGATCTCGCCTCTCGTATAGTCTTTCACTAGCTTATCGCTACCGCACTGGGGGCACCTCTGTGGATACCCATATTCAGGATACGCCTCCTCCATATCCGAAACCTTTTTATATTTTTCGCCTAAATGTGGGAACACTACGTCTATATAAACTTTTCTTTGCAGAAGTTTTTATCTTAATTCTCTAAACATGCGATTAATGTTATATAAAAAGCTTAATTTGTAATATTCGCATACAGGGAGCACCACGAGCGCGCCGCTCCAGTGTCCATAGGCTATAATGCTACGGTATGGTGATAGGAGAAGTGCGGGTATCACTAAAAGATCTTCCTCGCCATTAACGTTGATTAAGACTTTTTTGCCTCTAAGAGCCTTTTCTATTCCGCTACTAATTGCTTTAACGGACTCGATGCTCACCGTGCCTCTATCGTTTCTGCAGCTTAGAAGGACATCATACCTTATCTTCTCGGAGATTTCTATCTTAATAGTTCTAAGGGTCTTTTGATCTAAAATATAGATATTTACTGGTGTTGAATATTTAATAGCATTAAGGCAAACAACATCGCCTACACATATAACGAGAGGCGGATTATCGAGACTTATCAAAAATTTTAGGAAACTGTGCGCCTTATATGGATCCGCAGGGAGCTGGAGACCTATAGGAAGTGCTAGCACCCTACGCCAAATCTCTACTAACTTAACGGTACTACTAAACGGCCACTCGCTTACGGGATCACCTAACCTTGATTGCATAACGCCCTGGCTTATCTATCTTGTAAATCTTAGCTATTAACGACTTCTCCGGATCAACTATTATAACCATCCCCTCCCAATCGTCCGAGAAGTCTTTAGAACCGCAGTTAGGGCATACCTGAACTCGCGTAGGGACTAGTAACTTACACTTAAGACAGGCCTTAAACGGAAGCGGTCTTCGCGGCACGGGCCTTCCCCGCTATCTCCTCCTCTATCCACTCCAGTTTTCCTAGGTAAGGCTGTCTCATAGTTAAGCCTATCCTAAGCGTCTGCTGCCTAGTGCCGTAGCTTATATTGACTATCCGTGCGCGCACTCTATCTCCTTTCCTAATTACTTTTCCACTGCTAGACCCTAAGAGTATGTTCTGTTCCCTATTATAGGAGAAGAAATCATCGTAAATCTGACTTTTATGAATAAAGCCCTCTAGAGGGCCAAGCCTTACCAATAAACCGTATTCTTCTACGAGCATAACCTCGCCCTCTACGACCTCGTGTAAGGCGGGGGAGAATACTAACGCTTTAAACTTCGCGTTATGATATAATGCTCCATCATTAAATACTATGTGTCCATATTCTGACACCTCGACATCTAATATTGATATTATTAACCCTATTCCATGTATTATTTGTCCCTTGTATTTCTCCTCCAGTACTTCGAGTGCGGCTTCCTTTAAGGGTCTTCCGAATAGTGAGGGTGGTATCCTAACAATGTCTTTAAACTCTATTATCTTATACACGCCGCTCACCCTTTAGAGACCTAATCTCATCGTTAGCGGCTATTCATGTTTTTTACGCTTCTCCCGCCGCTTCCTAGAGAGGGAGCGATTTATATCATTGGATAAGCATTGCTTACGAGAGAATGGCGACTAACGGCTTAGTGCTAGTAGTCTGCGTAGACAGAGACAATGATGTAGGCGAGGTACTAGGTGTAGAAACGCCCATAGTTGGAGCCGATAGGGTAAGGGAGGTAGCGCTTAAGTTCGCGTTAAATAGACCCGAAGATTCAGATGCTAACGCGCTTTTCGCATCGTTACAGACGTGCGAGGAGCTTAGGAGGAGCGGTAGGAGGGCTGAGGTAGCGCTAATAGCTGGTCTAAGGGAGGAGGGAGTTAAAGCCGACATTAAAATAGGGAAAGAATTAGATAAAGTTATTGAAATGCTTAAACCATCTGAAGCGATTTTAGTTTCTGACGGACCCACCGATGAGCAGGTGCTGCCCATCCTTCAATCTAAACTCAAGGTTATCTCGGTACGCAGGGTAATCGTTCAACAATCGCGAGGCATCGAGGAATCCTTCATACTACTCCTCCGGTACATGAAGATGCTTGTAGAAGACGAGAGATATAGGAAATACTCGCTAGGAGTCCCAGGGTCCTTCGTAATGCTCTACGCTCTTCTTTCAGCCCTCGTACCGCAGTTCGTCTGGCCAGCCTTACTATTCACTATAGGGTTTGTTCTATTCCTTAAAGGATTTGCGCTAGATGTAAAAGTCAAGGAATTATACTTTACCTCACCAGTGGAGTTAGTAGCTAACGGATTAGCGGCAGTGATACTTGTAGTGATAACCATATATGGAGTAAGCTACGTAACAATGCTACCTGGAGTGAGAGGCTTTGAGGCATTTGGATACTTCCTACTGGTAACAATAGGTGGACAGATGTTCCTCCTAGACTTAGTAGTAATTTCATTAGCACTACCTTTCGCGGGGAGAATCATCGATAGACTAGTTACTTATAAGCCGGTTAACATAAGCGACGTGACGATGCTAGCTTTCATCCTCGTATCCCGTCAGGCACTACTAGAGCTAGGAAGAGTGTTAATAGGCGGTGGAGACGTTGTTTTACTCTTTGAGTGGATCCTCGTAGCGATACTGGTGCTTGCAGCACAGTTAGCAGTAATTAATCTAATTAGAGGTAAACACTAGAAAAAGGAGAAATGATTAACAAGCTAATAATTTTACTTGCAGGCGATAGGGCTGATTTAGGCTTTCACGAAGTGCGCTCGCTACTTAAGCTATACAATATTAATTTTAAAATATCACGCTTAGACTCTAATTACGTGGAAGTAACAACTTCTTGTGCAGAAGAGGATGTGGTACGAGCTCTATCGCACAGCTCGACTGTTAAGAGCGTTATTAAAGAGTTAAAAAGAATTAAATATACGAATAGCATAGAAGATATAATTAGGTCGCTTAAGTCTATTCGCTGGAATTTCTTAGAAGGAAGAAAATTTAAAGTAGAGGTCATCAAGGTAGGCAGTTTTCCACGCTTACCTAGCTCGCCTATCATGGCCGGACTTATAGGCTCAGCAATAGTGAAATATACCAATAGAATGGTTAAAGTAGATTTAGAGGAGCCAGACGTAGTAGTAATCGTTCTTATCTGGCGTAGGGGTATATCTATAGGCTATTTAATATCGGTATTCCGGAGAGGGAGATTTAGGCTTAGAACGCCTAAAATAAGACCATTCTTTCATCCAAGTTCTCTAACGCCAGACGTATCATTATTGTTGGTGAATTTAGCTTTGGGCGAGGCGAGATTGAAAGGCACGATGCTAGACCCCTTCTGTGGTAGTGGGAGTACGCTAATAGAGGCCGCTTTAAGAGGCTTCTATAGCGTAGGGGTTGATATAAACAGGGATATGTGTAGAGGCGCTATCGCTAACTTGAAGTTCTTTCAGCTATATGAGCTAGCTGACATCGTCGTGGGGGATGCCTGTATGCTCCCCTTTAGGAGTGAGGCCTTCTGCCACATAGCCACGGACCCGCCTTACGGCAGGGTTTCCTCGACCTCTGGCAGAGACCTTCTAAGCCTTCTAAACGGGTTTTGGAGCGAGGGATTACGTGTCATAAGACGTGGAGGGGTAATAGCGTACATGCATCCGGGATGGCTACGCGCTAAAACTCGCGGAGATAAGGTAGGGGAGATTCACGTTCATGGAGACCTCGTGAGAGTAGTTAAGCTTGTAGTGAAGCCTTGAGCGCGAGAGTATTATTCGCAGGTTGTGGCGCTACGTACCCTTTTAAAGGGAGGGGGCTCTCGGGAATCGCGGTGAAGATAGAAAAGGAAATAGTAATATTCGACTGCGGAGAGGGCTTTCAGGAAGTCTTTCTGCGCTCAGGTATGGGGTTAAACCTACCAATAAAGGTGTTCATCTCTCATCTTCATGGAGATCATGTGCTTGGATTACTTCCACTACTCCAGTCTTTAGCAATTCATGGGAGAAGCGAGCGGGTCGAGGTCTTCGGACCTAGAGGATTATGTGAGGTCCTTGGGTGGTCTCTCGAAGCAGCAGACGCTCCTTTTGACGTGGATATACATGAAATTAACAGCGACAATGTTTATGATTTTAGAAAATTTAAGGTTAAAGTCATTAGAGCTCGTCATAACGTCGAAGCCTTCTCCTTTGTACTTCAAGGGACTAAAAAGCCTGGGAAATTTGATGTAGCTAAAGCCGAGAAGTTGGGCATACCAGAGGGACCTTTAAGGCGCTTACTGGTGATGGGAAAGCCCGTAATTGTGAGGGGTAGGGTGATATATCCCCATGAGGTAGTGGGACCGCCTAGGCCGGGTTTTTCGCTAGCCTATAGTGGCGACACTAGGCCTTCAACCGAGTTCGCGTTGTCAGCGGCAGGCGTTCTACTAATGGTCCATGAAGCTACATACCTACACCGCGACCTCGAGCAGGCTAAGAGAACTAAGCACTCGACAGCAAAGGAGGCTGCAGAAGTAGCTAAAATGGCTAGTGCGGGATTACTGTGCCTAACACACTTTAGTCCGAGGTATCGTGACCTCTCGGAGTTTCTAAGGGAGGCTAGGGAAGCGTTTAGGAGGAGCTACCTAGCTAAGAGAGGCCTTGTATTGACGGTTAACCTATTCGAGGTCGATGAAGCTTTAGCTACGGTATACGAGTTCTCAACTATCCTTTAAGGATCTGGCGGTTTACGCTCACCTACAGGTTTTCCGTCGATAGTGCGGGGAGTCAGCCAGTCTATAAAAGCGTCAGGATCCGAGGTCTCCACGTAAACTACTATAGCGCCTAGTGGGCTTTCACTGTATTCAAAGCTACAGAAGGATACCTTGCCCGCATAAGCTGCCTGCTTATGTAGGTAAAACCTGACGCCTGTTAGCTCCCTCCCCTTCTCTAGGTACTGCCTTGCGGCGTCTAGTATCTGCTGGCGTCTTAAAGCCTCGTAAAGCTTTGATAAGCACTTCGCGCCCTTGCCTTTTCCAACTAGAAATTTTATTTCTTTGAACTCTTCTACCTCTATCTCATCGAAATCAAACAAATTCATTAAGGCCCTCTTTACCTTAGCTTCAGACTCCGTCGGCCTGATCTCGACTCTTACCTCAATCCTCAACCTTGCTCACCAGCTCTCTTAGCTTTTGCCGACAAATAGTATAGAACTCCTGCTCGCTTACGTCCTCGTTTACTAGCATTACGTCGGCTAGGGCTATGACTTCGCCTATACCCAATCTAAGCTCTAACTTATCCCTTTCTACGAACTCCTCCCAACTTTTTGGATCATCGGCTCGTCCTCTCAGCCTTAACCTATTAAACCGTTCGCGAGGAGATGTGTGAATAGCAACTATGACGCACCGGCCCAGCGACCGTTTGAATAGCTCTACTTCGTGTAGGCTTCTAACCCCGTCGATCACTAAAACTCGCCCTTTTCCAGACCTTTCCTGTAGCATCTTGATCGTAAGCTTTGCCACGGCGCAGGGGCCCAGTCTTTCACGAAGTTCCTTAGTAAGTCTTAGCAGGTTTTCCCGGGTAGGCTTAAGCCCTCTCCTACGGGCCTCCTCCCGCACAGCATCGCCCATGCACACTACTGATAATCCTAGGTCGCTAGCAGCTCGACTAAAGACGGATTTGCCAGAACCTGGCATGCCGGTTACTAGCACTATTAGCTTATAGGGGAGCTGTCGAGCATGCATACGGTTGTAAAGGCGGTAGCATGTTGATAATACTACCCGACGGAAAGGCTATAACCATGAAAGGCTAAGGGAGCTAGCTGCAGAGGGTAGGGAAATGGCGCTTAAGCTGGCGGTTATCGGAGTAGGAAGGTGGGGTATAAATCATGTTAGAGTACTAACTCAGCTTAGGGATTCTGGCGAGGGAGTAGAGGAAGTAATAGTTGTAGATAGGGATAGGGGAAGGGCGCGCTACGTGGCTGAGCGCTTTAGGGCTGATAGCTTCTTAGATGATCTCTCACAGCTATTAAGCAGGCAGGTCGACGCTGCCGTAGTCTCAGTTCCTACCATATACCACTACGATGTGTCTCGAAGGCTAATTCCCTACATGGACCTCCTTATAGAGAAGCCGCTAGCCTCTAAGCTTGAGGAAGGGTTAGAGATTGTCAGGCTAGCTGAGAAGTATGATAGGGTAGTTAGCGTAGGGCACATTGAGAGGTACAATCCTGTGGTTATGGCTGTTAAAGATAAATTAGCCGAGCTTAACGAAAGAGTAATACAAGTCGTGGGCCAGCGGATAGGGCCAGGACCTGTGGGTAAGAAGACTGGTAACTTAGGCGTCGCGCATGACCTCCTAGTCCACGACGTGGATATTGTAAACTTATTGCTGAACGAGCTCCCAACGAAGGTCTTCGCTATAACGCATAAGGAGCCGAGTTTTCCTTACGAAGTCGATATCCAGACGATTTATGGATATCCGTCCGGTGCTCAGGCTTACTTAAGGGCCAGCTGGAGGGCCGGTCCAACATTAAAGAAAAGGGCTATGGTTCTTCAGACCCGAACTACTGTCCTAACGTTTGACTATATATCTCAGGAGATAGCAATTGAGAGGGGGCTTAGCGAGCATAGGTCATCTGGCGAGTACATGGACATCGTGTCATCTTATAAGGCTAGGAGGTGCGAGCGCATTTCCTTAGTAGCTAGGAGGGAGCACGAACCCCTGCTACTAGAGCTCAAGGATTTCGTTAAGAGCGTTGAACGGAGGAAGAGGCCATTAGTGGACGTAAAGGACGGCTACGTAGCGCTGAAGTGCGTTTTGCACGCGCTAAAGTCTGCTGAGCTGAATAGGCCGGTGGAGATAACGTGGGATGACCTTAGCTAGCACATTTAACTATCTTTAAAATTTCCATGGGATGTAGGGATGACCTAAAACCTTTTGTGTCGAAATGTGTTAATGACGCAAAGGGATCGTATGCACTGAGCTTTTCAACAATGAAGCTAGCTGATATCTCCTCCTTCAAGCCCATTTTACTTGCTAAAACGTCCGTCTTAAAATAAAGGGGCGCTTTGCCTATCTCTTCTATAATTTTTGCAAGGATCCCTTTTCCTCTTTCAGTGACCCAGCCCATCGATATGTACTCGCTATAAGTTGCCTTAGCGAACTCTTCCTGCCATAGTTCTCCAATCCATAGGGGACCGCCTAGCATTAAGCTCCTCCCGCACCTAGGGCACGTCTTAGGGCAGGAGGGGATAAGTCCTCTAAGCATGCTCCTCCATAAGCAGCGAGGGCAGTAGGCTACGAAGCCAAGCTTCTTAACGCTTTTAGTGGCGCGGCTCTTACTCCTGTAAACCCTAACGGCTAGGCGAATATAATGGTCTGTTGCGAGCGAGAACAAAGGCACGACGCCTTTCCCCAGCTTAGCTGCCTCTCTAGCTATAAACCCTAAGAGAATTCTCACTCCAATTTCCTTAAAGAATTCAGCTTTTAACGAAAGGGCTGAGTACTTTCTAAGGCAGGCTGAGGGGTATATGCCGTAAAGCGGGGGTAAATCGGTGGCAGTGACGAGCAGTAAGCCTCCATGATTGAGGGCGCTTAAGGCGGAATCTATGAAGGGGGCAGGTGATCCAAACGGGTCTATGTCCACGACATCCGGACGTTTGAGGTTCTTGCTCAGCTTCCTTAGCAATAGGTTAGCCTCATCGTTAAACGCCTTGACCCTCTCTCTTAAGCCAGTTATATCTACATTTTTTATCATAAGTTGATACGCTTTCTTGCTGATATCGTTAATTATTACCTGACAACCGTCGACCTCTGCTGCATACCTTAAACCCCTAATGCCTGTAGCGCTAAGAGGTTCGACGAGCAGCAAGTTTTCCCTTTGGCCGAGTCTCTTGAACGCCCTTACTATAGCGACGCTTATGTCTCTACACATCCTCATCCTAGGGTTATAAAACACGGGAGCCCACGCTGGCTCTACATGGCGTCCCCTAGTAAACTCGGCAAGATCTGGCGCTAGGAATTCGACCTTGCCTTCACGGTATAGCTTTAAATTTGCTTTAAGCATTCCTCTACTGCTCTAATGCTTGCCTGACTAGATCCTCAGCTTTATTCCTAAACTCACTAAATGGTACTATTAAGGCATGTTCGTGCTCCTTCTTCTCCCCCTCAGGCGTGATAATAAAGGCCTTAGAGCCGGTTACCTCGGCTAGATCTATTATTAGCTCTTCTACGTCTTCGCTCTCTTCACCCTTAAGTTTCTTTACGATGAGCTTAACAAGGGACTTATACTTAGAAGCTAGCTCAAACGGCGTCTTGGAGAATATATAACTTTTACAGCCAAGTTTCTCAAGAGTCTTAAGCAGGTTTAGTAATACCTCGTCCTTAACCTCCTTCCCCGGCGTAGTAGCGGGTTCTGATAGGTCAGTTATGCCTTCGAGGCTTTCAAACGTTAAGTTTTCTATAACATCTCCTCCCATAAGCTCTTCTAATTTACATGCTACATTTAACGAAGCGTCCATCTTCCCTTTCTCATACTCTAGTACGGCGCGCCTGCTAACACCCAGCTCTCTAGCTACGTCGCCCAGCGAGAGCCTTAGCTCCTTACGTCTCTTCCTCAGGATGCTAGCCCTCAGTTTCACGTAAATGCCTCCTCTCGATGTATATATTAAGGGGAGTTTCTCTCCCCTAAGCATCTTCTTAAACGTATTAGGAGAAATTACCGGAATTCCGTACCGCTTCTGTACCAATCCCTCTATCTGTCCTGGAGCTCCCTCGTTAACGACGACTACGGATCCATCAAAGGCTTTAGACGCTCTTTTCAGCTCAAGCGCTGTTTTAGGGGATAGGTCCCGTATCTCCTCCACGCACTTCAGTATTAACGTCCTTGAGCTATCATGTTTCCGCGCTATTACATCAAATGCGTAGGGACTACCCTGTTTACCTACGGCCCTGTACCCGGCGTTACGCAGCAGCTGCTCAATACCCATCAGCGCAGTCCCGTCACTACCTCCTATGTCGCACTATTATCTTTTAGCTATAACGAAGGCGTGCGCTATATCGTAAGGTTCTAAGTGAACGACGTCTACGATTTCGAACCCTCTTTCCTTTAAGTGGTCTATTTCACGCTTATACGTTTCAGACGGCTCGCGCGTTACGTCAATGCTCATGGCCTTTATCGCTTGAAGTATCCAGCTCCCCTCCTTTAGGAATACGTCGGCGTTATCCGCGACTATTTTGCTCTGAAACGGCTGGGCTATATCAGCATATATTACGTCGACTTCTCCCACTAGGTGAGAGTACTTAGTGGGGAACCTAGCGTCTGCTAGTATAGGCACTATGTTAGGCCTATAAATAGCGCACTTCTCTATAAACTCTCTCATGACTCTCGGGGAGAACTCTACGCCGTATACTATCCCCTCTACGCCCACTAAATCCGAGACGTGGCTAGGCGTAGTTCCAGAGGCCGCTCCTAAGTATAGGACTTTAACCCCCTTAGTAATCGGTAGCTCCTTAATGCCTTTAAGTATCGCGCCAGCAAGCTTGCTCCTGTAAGGGTTCCAAGTTCTATACTCAACGCCCTCCATCGTTACCAGGTGCTCTCCGTATACTCTAACTCCTCTAGCTAAGTTGACAGTTGCTAGCTTCTTTGAACCGTCTTCATACTCTATCCAGTACACTCCTTCGAATTTCTCGTGGGGGTATACCCGAACCGGTTTAATCATCTCCTACCACCCCTCCTCCGCCTACCAGGTCTGCCAGGCCTTCTCCTAGCAGGAGGCCTAGCGTATAACCTCTTGATCTCCTGTATCCTCCTTTCAAGCTCTGCTTTAAGCTCGTCGGCCTTATACTCTCCCGTAAACGCATCTATCCTAGCGGCGATCGCGAGCTTAGCTGCTAATGCACGCGCTATCTTACCTCTCTGCCACCGCGGCGACCTGTATATTGCCGGGTACTGGAATATCACTCCGTGCTTCGGAGGCTTACCACCCGTTCTAAGCGCTCTAAAGAGCGCCTTCTCGGCCCCCAGGACCTGTATGGTGCTAGCTGGTAGGGTTGCTAGCTTAGACAGTCCTCCGGCCAGCGAGATGAGCCTCGCCCCCAGTAGCGGGCCTACAAGCCCCCTAATGTTAGGCGCTACTTCTAGCATGGCTTCATCTATGTAACGCTCGAGAGCGCGCCTAACCTCGTACAGCTTTAGGGCTATGTCTGAGACCTGCTGCATGGCTTTTATATCGAAGTCCGCTACATCGGCGCCCATACTAGTCTTAGAGGCTTCGACGATTCTTCTAGCTAGAGATTCTTTGAAGCCTAGCTCCTTAAGCTTCTCCATCGTGATATGATCCCTGGACCCTATGTAGGATACAACTTTAAGGAAATCCTCGTGCTCGTCTACGAGGTCGTCGAGCTCTGGGAAGTGTAGGCTGTACCATTCGCGTATTCTTGAGGCGAACAGGTTGATCGTTTTGTTAATGTCGTCTAGCGCATTTATCGCCTGAGCTATAAAGAGGTCTCGCTTTTCTGCAGCCTTTCTGACCTTACGCCTCGTAAGTGCTATGGAAACCTCGTGAAGGTACTTCCGGTAATCCTCGTAACCTATGCCTAGCTTAGGTAGGTATTGAGCTATGCTAAGCCTAAAGCCCTTAGCAACTTTATTGCCCGGCTTAACCTTCACCTCTAAGTCCGGGAAAGCTGCTCTGACACTCCTAGCTAGGTCGTCGTCCTCGAGGACTATCTGGTCGATGCGATCCCTGTTAGCGCTTATCAGCTCCTTAAGGGGGGCTGGTACTTTCCCCTCCTCGAGCGCCAATAGGCAGTCGACTACCTTCTCCGTCGAATCGCCCCATCTCTTCCAGTCTACGACGTCTCCTTCCTCGTTTAGCAGCACGGGGCCTAAGGCGCACGTAACTAGATAGATTGCCAAGTTAAAGCACCTCAGGGGGATAGGGGCTTTAGAACTTAAGAGTTTAGCTCTACGAGGCTACTCCTGCGCTTCGTGAAAGCGATGCCGGGAGTACAACCGTCATAGTCTTTTCTAGGCTTTAGATAGCCGACAAATCTACTTGAAAAGCTCGAAACTTACGATTAACGCAATTAGCGTCTTAATAGCCTGCGCTTAACCGTCTTTTAGTCGGTGGTAGTATGAGACCGCTGGGCAGAGTTAGGCACGTATCTAAGTCTGGGAGGCTTATAGTAGAGGCGTCCGAGGTACCTCCAATAGGCGCTAAGGTCCTTGACGAGAGGATGAATTTCATCGGCACAGTCTACGACATCATGGGTCCGGTATCGAGACCGTTCGTATCAGTTAAGGTTGACGAAAGTCGGTTTAGGCCGGAGAGCCTAGTTGGAAGGCTAGTTTTCTGGGAGGGGCCTAGACGAAGAGCTCGAAAGAGGAGGAGGTAGCCATGAGCTATTACACCTGTCCTAACTGTGGTAGTAATAGGATCTTCTTCGACTACGAAGATGGCGCACGCAAGTGCCTCGACTGCGGCTACGTACTCTCTGAGAGCGAGGTTGACCAGGGTCCTGAGTGGTACAGGGGACCTGAAAAGCATAAGGGGAGGGTTAGGGCCGAGCCGTCATTTACTCTCGGAGGAACAATTACCATGCCCATGCCCTATAAGTTAGGAGAACTTAATCAGGTCAAGCGCTTCCTTAGGCTAATTAAAACTCACAAGGCCGTGTCGCGTGATTCTCTAGCCGATGTGAGGCGTGAAGTGTCTAGAATCATTTACTCGCTTAATTTACCTCATTCGATCATCGAAGAAGTCGTTAAAAAATACGAGGAAGCTAGAAGAAGGAGGATTACCAAGGGAAGAAGCGTTAGGAGCGTAGTAGCTGCTTGTATACTAGCGGTATGTAAGAACCGCGGGATCGTGCGCTGCAATATAAAATCGCTAGCAATGGTTTCAGGAGTAACTGAGCAGGAAGTTAAGCGGTGCTATAGCGTATTGCTTAAACGAGGTGTCTTCAGGGCTCGTAAAGTGCCTTCACCAGTAAATTTTGTTCCTATGCTCGTTGATAAGCTGAAATTATCGCCTAAAGTTTTAAAAGTTGCATGCAATATTTGCAATGAAGTCAAGAATACTAAAAGATTTCAAAGCAAGGCCCCCCAGGGAATAGCTGCTGCTGTAGTTTACTTAGCTGCGATTCTATGCGGTGAGAGGCGTAGACAGGAGGATGTTGCTAGGGCCGCTGAGATAGCCGTCCCTACTCTCAGGAAAAATCTCAAGAAAATAATGTGCGAGCTAGAAATAACTGTAACTATCTAAAAATAATGATGTATATTATTTTTTAACTCCGAGAGAAAGGTAAGGTCATGTAAACTATTGCTGTTTAACCTCAACCTTAAACCTTTTTAGAGGAGGGCTTGTAGGAACAGTTGAAGGATTCAACGCGTAAGCGGCGAATGTAGATGGAGGATACGAGACCTGAAGCCCTAGAGCGGCGAATACTTGATATATTAAAGAAGGCGGGTGAGAAGGGCATACTCCAGCGTGACCTATGGGGGATTCTCAACGTTGATAGTCGACGAGGGATTAAGGTTATCCGACGGCTAGAGCGCATGGGCTTAATTAAGAGAGAGGCTTGCACCTATAAGGGCAGGAAGACCTACATTTTACGTCCAACTCCAAAGGCGTATCATAAGGTTGAACTACCTCCTTTCCTCGACGAAATACCCTGCTTCTACTGCCCGCGCCTTCAGAGGTGTAGTAGGGGAGATCTGCCCGTTGAAACCTGCGAAGTCCTCGAGGAGCGCTTATTAGAGGCTTCTAGGAAGGTGCTAGCCCGTGTCAAGGCGTAGCCTAATAAGATGTTTTATAGCGGTGGATGTAGAGGATCCGCAGGTTGTAGCTAAGATTGAGGATATTCAAAAGCAGCTAGCCGCATTAGGCTTGAAAGCCAAATTTGTGGAACCTTACAACCTTCACATAACCATCAAGTTCCTAGGCGAAATTCCCCGCCCCCTAGTCGATTCAGTAATAAATGGAATGGCGGAATTGCGCTTTAGCCCCTTTAAGATTCGGCTAGCGGGGCTAGGTGCCTTCCCGAGAATCGAGAGGCCGAGAGTCGTATGGGTAGGCGTAACCGAAGGAGCTGAAGAGCTGGAAAGCGTATACCAACAGGTGAGGCGCATGCTAGCTAAGGTCAGGATTCAAACGCGCGAAGAGGAGTTTACACCACACTTAACCATCGCTAGAGTTAAAGCCCCTCCCCCTGTGCGTGTAATAGATTTCTTAAAGAATTCTCGAGAACTAGACGTAGGTATGATCGAGGTCACAGAGGTTAGGTTAAAGAAGAGCACACTTACACATAGAGGCCCTATTTATGAGACGCTTTTCTCGGCTAAAGCAACTGGTAAACAATGAGCCGCGAGAACATTAAGGCTGTACTAGAAGAAGTGAAAGAGCGTGTTACACCTAGCCTTGCGGAGCGTAAGAGAGCTGGAAAGATCGTGGCTAAATTAATCGTTTACACGTATAAGGCGATTAGAGAGGAGGGATTAGGAGGGCTTGTAAGGCCCGAGGTTGAGGGGTCGTATGCTAAAGATACGTGGTTGTCGGGCGAGCTAGACATCGATATGTTTCTGCTATTTAATTATGGCTCGTTAAGTCTAGAGTATATGAAGGAGGTAGGGTTAAGAATCACATATAGAGTTGCCGAATTATTAGGAGTAGAGGCACATGAGATGTATGCCACGCATCCGTACTTAAGGTTAACTTATAGCGGGATAGAAGTAGATCTAGTACCGGCCTACAGCGCCCCCTCTCCAAGCGATTGCCTAACGCCTGTAGACAGGACGCCCTTTCACACCAGGTACGTACTCTCCAGAATAGCCTCCAATCCCAGCCTAAGGGACGAAATTAGGCTTTTCAAGAAGTTCCTAAAGGGGATAGGCGTTTACGGAGCTGAGGTTAAAGTAGGCGGTTTCTCAGGCTACCTTGCTGAGCTCATAACAATCTATGCAGGGTCTTTCCTAGACGCCATAAAGCTAGTAGCTAGCTGGAGACCTCGTAGGGTAGCCTTAGACATAGAGGGCTACTACTCTAAGGGAGAGCTGGCTAAACTTCTCAGGATCGCGAGGTCCCCTATCTTAGTGATAGACCCTGTCGATAAGCATAGGAACGTTGCTGCAGCAGTAACCGAGGAGAAGCTATCTATGCTCATAGCGGCCGCTAAGGAGTTCTTAGCGAATCCCTCTACATGCTTTTTCTACCCTAAAGCTCCTAGGGTTGACATAAAGCGCCTAAGGGAGATGTTGTCAAGAAGGGCGATAATAGCCATCAAGCTAGCGAGGCCACAAGTTGTCGAGGAGGTACTCTGGGGCCAAGCAAAGAGAGCCTTAAGGGCTATCGTTAACGTTGTCAACAGGTACGGCTTTACGGTTTATAGCTCCAGTATATGGGTGTCTAGCAGAGAGCTGATTTTCCTGATCGAGCTTGAAGCTCTAACCCTACCAGTGGTCGAGCGCCACGAGGGGCCTCCAGTTTACTCCCCTCACGCTGCTAGGTTCCTTAGGAAGTATGCTAGAGCGGAGTTAACGGTATCGGGACCTTACATCGAGGGTTCTAGGTGGATAGTTTTAAGGAGAAGGAGGTATTCAGAAGCTACACGCATGCTCAAGGAGGTTTTACCTAGATTAGAGCTTGCTAGCCACATTAAGAGGTCCATTGGAAGAGGTTTCGACATATACGCTGGTGAAGAGGTCTTAAGTGCCAGCTCTGAGAAGGATTTCTTAGCTCATCTCTATACGTGGTTGGTTAGAAAGATGCCATGGAGTTGGAGCTAACAGCTGTTGGGGCAAGGGAGGAGAAGTTCCTTGTAAACGTGCTCAGCTATCCCTCGCCGTCTATCGAGATAATGCGGATGAGGCTAGTTGAGTTAGCGATGCTAGGTGTTAAGCGCATTATCCTAGGGGGAAGGGTCCTATTAGGACGCGTTCCAGTTCTGGGTAAAGGTACTACTAGCATTGTAGTTAAAGGCGTTCATGCCTGTAAGGGTATAGTTACTATAAAAGTTAGGAGAATAGACTCTAATAGGAGGAGCATGTTACGTGAGGCTAAGCTATTGAAAATAGCTAATAGCGTAGGCGTGGGTCCTCATCTAGTAGCGGCATCACGTAATTTTGTCGTATGGGAGTTCGTAGATGGAGAGCCTTTAGAGGTATGGTTATCTAAAGTTAGGGATCGTAACAGGATAAGGCGTGTTGTGAGAGGAATAGTAATGCAGGCTTACCAGCTAGATAAAATAGGCCTAGCCCATAGACAGCTTTCTAGGGTTAAAGACCACATTCTGGTAACATTAAATGATAAACCGATAATACTAGATTTTGAAAGTGCTAGCATGACGTCGAAGAAGAGTAATGTAACTCAGGTGCTTCAGGCGCTGTTAATATCTAATAGGCTTGTGTCCCCTGTGATTAGGGAGGCTTTAGGACTTAACATAGCAGATGTGGTTGAAACTTTAAGGAAGTACAAGAGAAATAGGGATATTGAATGCCTAATAACGGCTTTAAAACTGTGATGTATAAACGACTAGGTCCTTCCTACCGCTTTCCCCTTCTTCCTCTGCGAACAGCGCATAACGCCCTGCGCTTGTATCTATCGTAACGTACCTAAACGTCCTATCCGGACCATGGCCGGTCCACAGAGGGTTATCGGGCGTTAGATCGATCCATTCACGTAGGTTTGCCGAGATAGCTACGCCTAGCCAGCCGCTACCGAAGCAGCTAGGGGACCTCGGTAAGGCGTCATATAGAAGTACATAATACTTTCCAATTTTAGATATGTGTCCTGCATGGATGTGTGTCTTAGCCCACCTATTGTCCTGCGCGGCGAACTGGTTCCAGGCAAGCCCCTCCGACAGGGTAGTCAGCTGCTTCAAATCTCTAGAAGTTGCAACTACTAAGTCATGTCCTAACTTACGCAAATCGCTGTATACGATTACGTAACTTTTCTTAGAGCTATCGTAGAAGATGGCGGGGTCCTTCGCGTTACTGATTAGGACCTTGCCGGGAAGGTCTATCTCCAACGGGCTCTGGCTTACGCACTTGAAGATCTTCCAGGTTCCTCCAGTATCGGCGCAGTAGAGGAAAGCAACTTCTTCTCCGTTAGTAGCGAAGGACGATTTCTCGAAGCTCCAGTAGCCGTAGTCTGTTTTCTTAAAACGCTTGATTATGTTTCTAAAGAGTAAGTCTCCAGAATCTACGGCTATCTCGAGTAGCTCCCCCCGCGCCTTATCTCCGTTCCTCCACCGATAGGATAGGAAAAGCCCTCCTTGAAATGCGAGCACGCCAGGGGGCTCCTACGGAAAACTCGGGTAGATCTTTTAGCGCACGTCTAATGGTCACGCGCCTCGCTCTAGGACCGAGGGGTAATACCCCTATGTAATAGACGTCGTCTCTGCACGTTAATTTTAGTAGCATTAACGGGTCCAACCTACTGCTATCTCCAACTCTTATTAGTATTCGTAACTTGTTGTGATCGACCTTTAAGCGTACATCCATGGGGCCTACGATCTCGCATATTCTAACCTGAGATGGACGTACCGTAGCGCTACACTCTATAGCTATCTCGCGGCTTTCGCCACGTCCAAGCCTAAGGGCTAAGCCCTTCACTGCCATGCAAGCTCTAAGTGATGGTGAACGGTTATATCTTAGTGTAGAGGAGGGCTCAAGGAACTATGAGTGCTGATGTTACAATCAGGGTGCTGGGAGGAGCTAGGCAGGTAGGTAAGTCGGCTGTGTTACTAAAGCTTAGAGGGAGAAATTTTCTCCTTGATTACGGTGTTGACATCTCGGGAGAGGAGCCTCAGTTTCCGCTGCACGTTAGACCTAAAGACATCGACGCAGTAATCCTCTCCCACGCTCACCTAGACCATAGCGGCGCAGTACCACTACTGTACGTAAGCGCTGAGCCCAAGCTTTACGTATCTCCGCTATCCCTAAGCCTCACGGACCTCTTAATCGCCGACTTCCTTAAAATCTCAAAGTACTATATACCTTACGAGAGCACGGAGCTTGAGCGCATGCGTGCGTGCTCCGTTCTTGCAGAGTACGGTGAGTGGTTGGATCTAGGGGATGTTAAAATTAGATTTCACAATGCCGGGCATATTCCCGGCAGTGCGATGATCGAGTTAGAGGTAGGCGGCGCTAGGATATTATATACTGGCGATTTCAACCTGGAGAGTTCGTGCCTGCTAGCGGGCGCCTCGCTTGAGCCTTTCAGAAGAGCCGACCTAGTCATTATGGAAGCTACCTACGCACTATTCGAGCATCCTCAGAGGAGCTTATGTGAGAAGGAGTTCGTTACCTCTCTTCTAGAGGTGCTCGATCATGGAGGAACGGTTTTGGTACCAGCATTTGCGGTGGGAAGGGCTCAGGAGATAATGTGTGTGCTAGCTAAGTACGATATAGGCTACCCGGTATACCTCGATGGTATGGCGAGAACAGTATGTGACATACTATCTGGCTTTGAAGAGTACGTTAGAAGCCCGAGCCTATTTAGGAGGGCGTTAGAGGTAACGCGCTTCGTTAAGGATTGGAGGATGAGGAAGCAGGCGGTGAGCGAGCCCTCGGTGATAATATCACCGGCAGGAATGCTCAAGGGAGGAGCAGCCCTATACTATATGGAGAAGATAATGGACGACCCTAAAAACGCCGTCTTCTTTGTAAGCTATCAAGTAAGCGGAAGCCCAGGCAGGAAGGTGCTTGAAGAGGGTGTATTCACATCTCCTACTAAGCGAGGGACTGTGAAGGCTAGGGTAGAGTGGTTCGATTTTTCCTCGCACTGCGGTAAAAGCCACTTAGAAGAAGCCGTTAAGGCGACTCCAAAGGAATGTAAAGTAGTTATAGTTCACTCCGAGGAGGAGCAAGGTCTCGCATTTGCTAAGTACGTGGCAGAAAAATTGGGACGAGAGGTTCAATTTCCCAAGGAAGGGTCATCTTTATCTTACAAGCTCTAGTTAAAGGCCGTAGATGGGAATTCTAGCTTTCATAGGGCTAGGCCTCTATAATCTTAGGGATCTAAGCCTAGGCGCACTAAGCTTTCTAAAAGAGGCTGATCATGTCTTCTTGGAATCCTACACAAGCGCCGTACCTAATCTAAGCATCGAGGAACTGAGAAAAATTGCGGGAAAGGAAATCAAGTGCATTAATAGGAAAGTTTTGGAGAGTGAAGGGGGCGAGCTCCTCCTAAGACTCGCTAAAAAAGGTAAGGTAGCGCTACTAACTCCTGGGAACCCATTTGTTGCCACGACTCATATCGCTTTAAGGCTTGAAGCCTTAAAGCGGGGGATTAAGGTCGTTGACTACCCAGCTCCCTCAGTGATTGACGCCATTGTTACTTCCACTGGTCTACAAGTGTATAAGTTCGGTAGAACGGTAACTCTTACCTATCCTGAAGCTAAATACGGGTATTTTCCTCAAACGCCATATTATGTTATAAAGGAAAATTTGTCCAGGGGGCTTCATACCCTGTTGCTACTAGATATATGCGCGGAGGAAGGCAGATACATGACGGCTTCAGAGGGCGCTAGGCTGCTACTAGAACTTGAAGAGAGAATCGGGGAGGGGTTAATAGACGAGGAGACGCTAGCAGTGGCTGTTGCTCGTGCAACAGCGCCGGATCAGCAGCTACTTGCAGCTCCTCTAGCGCAGATAATCGATACTGATTTTGGACCGCCTCCTCACTCGTTAGTAATCCCGGGGAGGCTTCACCCAATGGAGGTGGAGGCTCTGGTGGTACTCTGCAATGCCGATCGGGAGGTGGTTGAGGGTTGGAGGCAGAAGCTAGAGAGAAGGTTAAGAAGTATATAGATACGGTAAAGTTTGTCTTGAGGTCCCTGAGCTGGGAGGGGGTAAGCGAAAAGGCCGAGGAAATTCTAGATCTTTGTAAAAGATACGTAAGTGATGCTGAATATTACCTTGAGGATAAAGGAGATGAATTTACGAGCTTGGCTTGTATCGCTTATGCTGAAGGGCTTCTTGATGCCCTAAGGTTACTAGGTATCGTTAAGTTTGAGTGGCCTAAGCTAACGCCTAGGGTAAAGAGAAAAGTTCTTGTCGGCGGTGTCTTTGACATAATACATCCAGGGCACCTCTATCTATTGAGGCGGGCTAGTGAGCTGGGAGATGTTATAGTCATAGTTGCTAAGGACGAAACCGTTAAAAAACTAAAGGGGAGGGAGCCTATAATACCGGAGGAGCAGAGGCTTGAGGTAGTTAAAGCGATACGGTACGTAAAGGAGGCGGTGCTCGGAAGAGAACCTTTAAGTATTGAGTGGGCCTTAGAGACGTTTTCCCCGGATATAGTGCTCCTAGGCCCTGACCAGGCATTTCTCGAAGAAATGGTGAGGGAGGCTATTAGGCGTGGAGCTGGTAGCAAAGCGGTTCAAGTTATAAGACTTAAGGAGAGGAAACACGACTTCCCACTGTGCTCCACCTCGCAAATATTAGAGAAGATCAGGCGACGTCTCCGAAACGCCTAGCCTCCGCAGTAGCTAACTTATGAGCGAGCCTAAGAGGTTCTGGTAGCTTAGCTCCGCGTTTCACTAAAGAGATTACAAGGCGTGCGGCAGTTCTAAGCGATACTTTGTGTCCAATGCTAACGTATATGGGCTTTGACCCCTTCCTCGTTAAAACGGCTAAGCCTAAGATCTCGCCATTAACGTAAACGGGCGCGGTATTGCCTCGCCAACTACCAACCCTGCCGCAGAGGAGTTTCTTAGCGACGCCGATAGTGGGCTTATCCACTATAACGCCGAGGTGGCATGCAAAACCGGCTTTAAACGGGTGAAGCCTACCGTTCCCATCGACTAAGAGTAGCTCGTAGCCTACGCTTAAAGCCTTAAGCGCAGCCCACGCTGGGTAAACTTCTCTGAATGCCAGAAGAGTCGGGACGTAAGGAAACGACACTTCCTTCCTAACAACTGCGCTATCTACAAGTTTCAAGCTACCAGTCTCCACGACAACGGCCGCCGCAAAAGCCACATTACCCCTATACGCCACGTCAACGCCAGCTACGTACCTGAGAGGCCACTTTATCGCGTCCTCCTCTAGTACCTTGGCAGCGATCTTCCGCTGCGCCACTCTAGCTCGCGCTACGGAAAAGTTCTCCGGAACCCTAAACCTCCCCCTCACTACTCATCGCCTTAAGTAGCTCGTGGCTACGCTTATAGAATAGCAAGTCCCTCCTAGCTCCCTCCAGCACGCCCCGCATCACATCGACCTTACGCCTAAGGCCTGGGGCGAGGGCGTCTGGAAGGGCTATGCCCCTAAGCTCATCGAAGATATACTCCATTATTGCCACTATCTCCTCAGCACTGCCGTAGTCGTCTGCTTTAATATACTTGGAAAGTAGCCGCCTAAGCTCCCCTGTTAGGTCCGCTACTCCGAGTAGGTAGGATGCAGGGTCTACTTGTAGCTCTTCAAAGCATGGCGCCTCCGAACCGAAGGCGAAACTGTATAGAAGCCTAGCTTCAACATATTCTACGAGAGCGTTCTGAACAAAACCGCTGTAGTATAGGTCGGGGTGGCTTAGCTTATACTCGTTAAGTCCGTTAACCAAGCCCACTAACTCTTTTACTAGCTTGCTTGCCTCATCCCTATTACCGACGTGCGAGCAGGCTACCAACCGCCTAGCGCTACGTATGATCTCCCTAGCGACCTTCAGCATCTCTTCGCGCGCTTTATCCTTCTCCTCTAAGGCGCCATACGCCTTCCGTATCCCCTCAATCAACCTCTCCTTAGGTATCATACGTTCCTATAAGCCAAGGGCCTTAATGGCGCTTGCGTTAGGCCCTCGCGTTGCTAGCAGCCTTCACGCACACACGAGATAGAGTATTGTAGGAGGGGTAAGATGCCTTAAAGACGCTTAGAGGGGCTTAAAGGCGGAGCCGGAGGTAACGGGTGGTGTTCAAGAAAGTGGCTATGCGGGCTAAGAGGGTAAGGGACGTTCTTTCTAACAATTCCTAACGCATAGGTATGAAACATACGAAAGAGAGAGTTGGAGAGTAATATTACTTAGAAGGCCGTGAGATGGTAGCCGGGCGGGGATTCGAACAATGATTGCTTTAGATGCATATTCCATTTACAAGCTTTTTTCTAAGCCATTTCATTTATAAATTCTTACGTGAGAGATATATTTATGAAATACGCAAAACTATATAAAGCCTCCTCTAAAAGATAAGGCTTGGAGCCGGGTGGTGTAGCGGTCAAGCATGCGGGGCTCTGGACCCCGTGATCCCGGGTTCGAATCCCGGCCCGGCTACCACTTCTCTGCTCTTTAAAACTATTAATATACTGTGTCTCTTCCTTCCTCTAATACCATTTAATAGAGAGGAGGGGGTTAGGGGAGGGGCTTCCTTCTTTTCCTCCATCTTCCGCTTGGTGTTTTCTCGTAGTGCTTAATCCACCAGTAGTACCGCTCGCGTGGCGATAGCTGTTCGATACTTAGTAGGTCTTCAAGTTTTTCAAGCCTTTCTTTATTGTGGTAACCTATCTTTTCTTTCCACATACGTAGCTGATTCCAGCCTCGTACTCTTATCCTATAGCACCCTCTGAAAAAGTATTTCTGACTCTTGATTTCTTTCTCTCCCCCAGGTCTCTGAGAATCCTTGACGGTAAAGCCTAACTTTCTTAGAAGTATTTTGACAATATTAAAGACCTCTTTGCTACCTGTTACAAGCTCGATCTCCACGAAATCGATTTCCTGTCTCTTATGTCTAACGTGAGGGATTGGTCCTCCCTCCGAGTCGGCAAAGCCTCTGAGGAAGTCCTCGGGTAACGCGAAGGCTACGATCTTCCATAAGCCTGTTTTCCATAGATGCTTAAGCCATGCAGCTCTTTCGCATGTACGCCACTTTCTGTCCTTGCCCCTCTTTGGCTCTATCTTCTTACCTGTCAGTAATGCCATGCAACGAGCATAAGCATCTACAAAGCACTTGTCCTTTGCTGCTAGACCGTGACCATCTCCCCTCCTTGCACGATCACCAACCAGCACGCCGACCACGTACCCAAACGCATGGCGTAGCTCTGGCGCTAGTATCAACGGCGTTATGTTCGGTCTCTTCTTACCTGCTATCCACCTCGCGACAGTAGTATAGTGAATTGGAATCCCGTACTTCTTGGTTAGAAGTAGCGCAATTGTCCTACATCCTAAGCCCCTCCTTTTCAGATCTATGCACTCTTCCCACATTTGATGATAGTACAGGGCTCTGAGAAGCGGAGTAACTTTTGTAGCCTTTAGTCTCTTAAGCTCCTCCTTTGTTAGCTCTATGCCTAAGGCTTCATTTATAATTTTAATTATCATTTCCTCATTAAAGCCCAGTTTCTCAAGGACCAGTTTCGCCTCGAACAACACTTGCTCATTCACCCTCCCCTCCCCCTCCTCGGGGCCTGCTCCGGCGCGTGGGGCGTTAGCCCCTGAAAAA
>CAZAZN010000005.1:34061-45178 GCA_964489665.1 uncultured Thermofilaceae archaeon | reverse complement strand
AGGTGCCGACCATCACCATCACGAGCCTGTCGATGCCTAGCCCGAGCCCGCCGGACGGCGGCATCCCGTAATCTAGCGCTTCGACGAAGTCCCAGTCGTACGGGTGGGCCTCCTCGTCGCCCCTCCTCATCCTCTCCTCCTCTTCCTCGAAGAACTTGCGCTGCAGCAGCGGGTCGTTTAGCTCGGTGTACGCGTTAGCTAGCTCCATCCCGGCGACGTAGAGCTCGAACCTCTCTATCAGGCTCGGGTCCCTCCTGTGGAGCTTGCAGAGGGGCGTAGTCTCCCTCGGGTAGTCGAGCACGAAGGTCGGCTGGATCAGGTGCTTCTCGACGAGCTTGTCAAATAGCTTGGCTAGGGCTAGGCCCCTGCAGTAGCCGCCGGGGAGCGAGACTCCGAGCTCCCTAAGCTTCTCCTGGATCTCCTCGTTGCTTATCGAGTCCGCGTCTATCCCCGCGTACTTTCGCAGGGCCTCCTTGAAGGTTATCCTCCTCCAGGGGGGCGTGAAGTCTATCTCGTAGTACCTCCTCTCCTCCTCGGGCTTAAGCTCCTCCTCGGGGCTAGCCGGGAACTTGACCTTCAGGGTCCCGAGGACCTTCTCGACGACGTACGCTACCATCTCCTCGGTGAGCTCCATTATGTCGTTGTAGTCTGCGTACGCCTGGTAGACCTCGATCGTCGTGAACTCGGGGTTGTGCCTTACGTCTATGTCCTCGTTCCTAAACTGCTTCCCTATCTCGAACACCCTGTTGAACCCGGCGATTATGTACCGCTTGAGGTAGAGCTCCGGGGATATCCTGAGGTACCAGTCCTCGTCTATCGCCCAGACGTGGGTTGTGAAGGGCCTCGCGGCGGCTCCCCCGTATATCGGCTGTATGACGGGGGTCTCGACCTCTATGAACCCCCTGCTCCACAGGAACTCGCGTATCGCTTGGATCGCCCTGAACTTGACCTCGAATATCCTGCGGGACCTGGGGGACATCATGATATCAAGGTACCTCTTCCTGTACCTGACCTCGGGGTCCCTAACGCCGTGCCCGTACTTGCCGGGAGGGCTCCTCAGGCTCTTAGCGAGTAGCCTGTAGCCCTTAACGTCTATCGACAGCTCCCCCTTCTTGGTGTAGAAGACGGTGCCGCTAGCCTCTACTATATCGCCCCTATCGATGTACTTCAGGAACCACTTGAACCTGCCCCTGCCGAGCACGTTGCGGCGGAGCACTAGCTGGATCTTCCAGCCGTCGTCGTAGAGGTCGGCGAACGCCATGCCGCCGTGCACCCTAATCCCCAGTATCCTGCCGGCAACCGTGACGTCGTCCCCAACCCTAGGCGACTCGACGATGTTCCTAACCGGCGTTAGCGAGCGCCCTGAGTAGTGCGGATACGGGTCTACCCCCTGCCTTCTAATCTCTTCGAGCTTCCTAAGTCTTTCCTCGTACTCAAGCCTGAAGCTTAATGTACACCACCCCTTAGCCTACAGTGTTGTAAGTCTTCTCCTTTTAAGAACTGCGTGGCTCGATTAGACCTTAGGCAGCCCTAACGTAGCCAGCAGTGGCTACGGACTGCTCATTAGTTGGTAGAATTATTAGCCCTAGTAACGGGATGGTGGCGGCTATTAGCAGTAGCGTCGACTTCAGCAGTATCGCTAACGCCAGTAGTAGCGCGAGCGTTAGTAGCCACCTATCTCTAGCACTTGATGGTAATGGGGCGTGGTCAGCTAACCTGAGTAGCCTATAACCAATGTATGCTAAAAATAAGTTTACTAATACTCCAAAGGCTGCAAGCGCGTAACCTGAGGTCTTAAACAGCCCTATTAGCTCTGCGACTACCGGGCTTACCCAGCCTAGTGTTAGGAGGAGTAAGTCGCCTAGTACGTAGAAGAGGAATAGTAACCCGATGTATTTAAGCGCTTTGAGCACTCCAACTATTACAAGTAGTAATCCACCGGCCTTAATTAGAAGCCTTCCCGCTCTAAGCGAGTCCCTGAGCATCCCAGGTATAGACCACGCTAAAACAGATAAAGATGTTTGCTTACTTAGCGTAGCCTTTAGCTAGCCCCAGCGCTTAAGCGGGTATGAGTGCTATGTGCAAGTTAGTCATAGTCTGTACGTGGAGCTTCTTCGGAGGCGACGACCGCCTCGGCTTAGTAGTATTTAAGGTCTTAAAGTGCCTCAGATCAATGCCTATTGTTAAGGTGATTGGCGCACCGCTAGTTAGCCTAGATCTCTTAGGCGCTGTCAGAGGCGCTGATAAGGTAGTGGTAATTGATGCCCTTAAGCTAGGATTGCCGCCTGGTACTGTCTGCATGTTGAACCGGAAAGCGCTATCTCTGCTAACTCCCGAGAGGCATGCACACGGCATAGGCGTCCTCGAGGCGATCTTCATCGGCTATGCAATCTACAACGACATGCCTAGGCGCCTGGTGCTGCTGGGGGTTGAGGGGGAGAGGTTTGCGGGTGAGGGGCTTAGCGAGAGCGTTAGGAGGGCTCTGCCGCTCCTGCTCCGCTTGGTCTTCGAGGAGGTGCTAGACGCGCTCCTCGACCCACCTTCGGGCTAGCGGTGGAAGCTCCTTTAAGCTCCTGATGGCGTAGGCTCGGCCGGGTATTAGCTCGCCTGTCGGGCACTCGCCTTGCCTGTCGACTAGTACGGCCTTTAGGCCGTAGTTTAATGCTCCTAGGAAGTCTTCCCTAAAGCTATCGCCTACATGGGCTACCAGCCTGTGGTTAGCGCCCTCGGCCTTAAGTAGCTTCTCGGCTCTCTCGAATATGCAGGGCCTGGGCTTAGAGCACCTAGCCTCGTCGGCGTAGACCTGCACGTCTATTAGGTCGGCTAACCCTACCCTCTCGAGCAGCACCCTAGTGTAGGCTCCGGGCCAGTAGACGACGTTCCCGACTACGGCTATCGAGAAGCCCATGCGCCTAAGCTCCCCTAGCACCTCGTGGGCTGAGTCGAGGACGTACCTCTCCGGCCCCTCTACCAGCAGGGTCCTCGCGAGAGCCCTCCTAGCGACCTCCTCGGTTACGGGTAGGTGTGCTAGGAGGATGGCTAGAGAGGACTGCACGATGTCGTCGTCGGGTATCCCCTCCCTAGCCCTAAGCCTCTTGATCTCGGCGTATGCCTCCAGTACCTGCTCGTACGCCTCGTCCGGGTCTAAGCCAGCTATCCTAGAGGCCTGCTCGGCGAACTCCCTCATGAACGCCCTAGAGTCCAGCAGGGTCATCCACACGTCGAAGGATATTGCCGGCACGATCCCCACCTCTCGGCGGTCGTGATAAGCGTAACCGCGCGGTATTGCCGTGGCCGTTTATATGGTGGGAGCTTTTGGTAGCGCTGTGGAGGCGTACACGGTTAAGGTTACCCGTAGGGGGCGGATTACCATACCTAAGGCGGTGCGGGAGGCCCTTGGCATTAGGGAGGGGGATTTAGTGCAGGTTAGGCTCGACGTCGAGAGGGGCTGCATAATCGTAGCCAAGCTGGGAGTGCCTGAGCCCGGCAAGCCCGTAGGCTACGAGGAGTATAGGAGGTTAATCGAGGAACTCGAGGGAGAAAGGGCTAGGTGGCGTTAATCCCGGACATACGCTTCCCGCAAGCGCGCATGCAGACGTTCTTCCTTAACTTAGGAAGGCTCGGTCTCCTTCTCCCGTCCCTTCCAGCGCTGCGTGAAGGCACGGCTCTAGGGTTCACTAGGCTACGCGGTGAGGACGGGCCTCCAGCGTAAGTGGCTGCTCTTAGGTGCGGCGTTACATACCTTATCCACCCCCTTTCTCCTTCTCTAGATGATTGAGCTGTCTTGGCGAGACGTCTGGTGCGCTATCTTGGAGCTGGCGGGGAGGTTGCCTAGCGTGGACTTAGTGGTGGGTGTGGGTAGGGGCGGGCTGGTGCCAGCTGCTATGCTGTGCCGCGTCTTAAGCTGCGAGAAGTTCCTAGCCGTCTTCGCTAGGAAGTACGGGGAGGGGAAGCCTCCGCCTAGGCTCTACGAGAAGCCTGTCGTCGTCTGGGGCTTTTCGGAGCGGCTATCGGGCGAGGCTGTCGTGGTAGTCGACGACATAGCGGTTACGGGCGAGACCCTGGAGCTCGTCCGCCGATACGTGCTGGAGAGGGGGGCTGGCAGGGCCTTTACGCTAGCGCTGGTTAAGAAGCCGGGGGCTAGGGTCGACTTCTACGGGCTTGAGCTGGAGGAGTGCGTGATCTTCCCGTGGGAGAAGACTGCGACTGGAGACGCGTGCTTACATGGCTAGCTGCAATCGTTATAATTGTATTCAGGTCTTCCACTAAGGGATGGTTGTTTTCGGGGATGGGCGTAGGGGGGTTAACCCGCTGGCTGGGTTTGTAATAATACTTGTCGTCGTTACGATCATAGCGCTAGCCTTCGCTGGCTTTGGCTCGGAGATCATTTCGTACTACACGGGGTACGTCGAGAAGCTTAGGCCTGTTAGCGCGCTTAAGGTGTACGCTAACCAGTTCGAGATTAAGGTGCGTAATGAGGGGTCGGTTGAGGAGAGGATAGACGCGGTCTTCGTCAGCGGTCATAGGGCTTACGTGTACTACGCTAGGCGCCTGAACGGCAGTAGCGCGCTGATACGCGGCGACGAGGGGCGGCTCGTCGTGATAAGGCCTGGCGAGACAGTTATCATAAGGGGCTTCGTCCCGAAGGTGCTCGTACCCGACGTAGTGTACGAGGTTAAGTTCCACACGATCACGGGCTACGAGTTCTACTACCCGGTTAAGGCCGTGAAGGCTCCGTTTGAGACGGGCATCGTAGGCTTTAACACGGGGATTAAGGACCCGAGGGACCCGAGCAGGAGGATAGTCCTCTTCGCGCCGGTGATCGAGAACATTGAGAGGACGACCATCGAGGTCACCCGCATCGAGATATACAACTCAACTAGCTTCGAATCCCCGGTCTTCACGTACGTACCGCCTACGCTCATCACAGTGCAGCCTGGCGAGGTCTACAAGCCGTCGAGCTGGAGGGAGATGATAAAGGTGGGGCTTAGGCCCGGCACCTACTACGTTCGCGTAGACTACAGGGTAGGGGGTAGCGAGGACTACCTACTGTCGACGGCGGTCGTCGAGAACAGGACCCTTAAGGCCTACGTGCTCTACATCACGGTAGACGACGAAGGAGACCCCGTGATAAGGGAGCCGTACCCCGGCTGGAGCGTAGACATCCAAAGGATGATAGAGCGCGTGAGGAGGCTAGCTGACGTGAGGGTAATCGGGTCGATGAGCGAGTACAAGTCCCTCATACTCGAGGGGAGGGGGATCGAGGAGCCCTGCATAATAATAAACATCCACAGCGAGCCTGTCCCGCTACCCCTAAGCTACATAGACGAGGGGAGTAAGAGGGTTAGGTGGCACGAGTGGTTTAGGAAGATTTCAAGCTTCATAAGCGGGCACAGGGTCGTCTGGGTTAACCCTAGCGGCTACCCGTTCTGGGGTATCGCTAACAAGAGGATGGCTAGGAAGTACGGCTACCCTACGTGGACGAGCAACTGGGGGAGGATGATAAACGAACGCTCCCTGGGCTCAGCCTACAGGGATACGGGCGGCGCGACTAACCTCGACGGCACATCGTTCCAGTCAGCGTATAACGGCGAGTACGGCTGGGGCTGCTGCAGCAGCTGCCCAGCGAGGGGCGTGACGTACAACGGCTTCCCCGTGGTCACGGGGGGCAAGGGGCTCTACTGTGCGCGTACCTGGAACTACCCGATAACCTGCACCAGCCTAGTCGAGGAGTTTAACGAGTTCTTCGGGGACTTCGGGATCTCGCTGCCCGAGCATACGACGGGCTGGGACGTTCCCAAGGTGAGCTCGGCGAGCAAGGTCTACTACGAGACTAGCTCCGACGTGCCGATAGTCTACGCCCTTAAGCTAGGGGACGGCTACCTGCTGGTCGTAGGCCTACCGCCCGGCTACACGGACCTTAGCGTGGACATGTCGATCTACCTTGCGGTACACATCGTGCTATTCGAGTACGAGCTACCCTCCTACCAGCTCCCCTAAGGCTGGCGGCGCTTAGATAGGGCGTCGTGCGCGGCGAGGGGGTCAGCCCGCACCGCTTAATTACCCTTTTAAAGGTACTTTCCCCCGACTTCGACTAGCGCCTTTGGGGTTTACGGCTATGGCTCGTGGGGGCTGCGTTGAGGAGCGGTTTAAGGACGTCGAGGTGTTTCTCATAGCCCACCAGCACTGGGACCCTGCGTGGGCGTTTCAGAGGAGGCACATAATACCTCTCCTCCCGAAGTTCTTCGACGAGCTCCTAGAGAAGCTTAGGAGGTACCCCTCCTACAAGTTCGTAGTCGATGGGCAGACCCACGTAGTGAGGGAGTACCTTAAGCAGCTACCGCCGGAGGAGGCTAGGGCTAAGAAGGAGGAGCTGTCCAAGTACGTTAAGGAGGGTAGGCTCTGCATAGGCCCCTTCTACGCCCAGATCGACTGGAACCTAACTGATGGGGAGACTTGGGTAAGGAACCTGCTGATAGGCTTCAAGGACTCGAGGGAGCTAGGGCGGGTGCCTAAGATAGGCTGGTTGATAGACATATTCGGCTTCCCCGATGCCACTCCGAGGGTCCTCAGGGGGTTCGGGATAGACAACGTGTTCCTCTCGCGGGGGGTAGGGGTTAGGAGGCACGAGGTGAGGGACGTCTATGCGTGGATGTCCTCGAGCGGCGACATGGTGTACGCGTTCCACCTGATGGAGAGCTATAGGAACGCGATAAGGCTATCCAAGTACCCGGAGATAGCCGAGGACAGGGTGCTGGGGGAGGTTAAGGCGCTGCTCCGCTACTCGGCGACCGGGAAGACCGTGCTACTGTTAGACGGGTACGAGAACCTGCCCGAGGCCGACGACGTCGTGCCGGTAGTGGAGGAGCTGAACAGGCGCGGTAGGGTTAAGAGGGTCGTGCTGTGCACGCCGGAGGAGTACGTCGAGGCGATTAAGAGGTATGCGCCAACCCTGTTCATCATCAGGGGCTACCTGTACCACGGGAAGTACGCCACGGCGCTAAGGGGCGTGTTCTCCTCTAGGGTGGGGCTAAAGCAGAGGTACATGAAGTGCGAGAGGAGCCTAATCTGGCTGGCTGACCCCCTCGCCGCCTTCACCTGGGCCCTGGGGGGCGAGTACCCTGGCGAGGCCTTAGAGGAGGTGTGGAGGAGGCTGCTGGAGTGCGCCTTCCACGACGAGATCTGCGGCTGCCACATAGACGACGTCTCCAAGGACCTGGAGCGCTCCCTTAGCTGGATCGAGGGGAGCTGCGAGGAGCTCTACAGGGGCTTACTGGAGGCGTTAGCCTCTAGCGTCGACACCTCCTGGGTTAAGGGCGGTATCGCGGCGGTAGTGTACAACCCGTCGCCCTGGCCGAGGAGGGGCGTACTGAAGGCGGTGCTCGAGCTCCCGGAGGGCTTCGAGGAGTTCGTGATCAGGGATAGCAGCGGCAGGGAGGTGCCCGTACAGGTGGGCTGGAGGGATGGGTGCAGGGTAGAGGTGTGGTTCGAGGCCGAGGTGCCGCCCCTAGGCTACAAGGTACTGGGCATCTACCCGGGGAAGCCGAGCGAGGTGAAGCCGCGCCTCAAGGTCTCCGAGAGGGAGGTCGAGAACGAGTTCATTAAGGTCAGGGTAAACGAGGATGGCACGCTAGCCATATGGGATAAGATCACTGGGAGGACCTACGAGAAGCTAGTCTTCCTAAAGAGCGAGGGCGAGGCGGGCGACCTCTACACGTCCTACTGCCTCGAGGGCCAGGTATACACGAGCATAGGTGCTAAGGCCGAGGTAGAGCTCATCGATGAGGGACCGCTAGCGGTTAGGTTTAGGATCAGGTACAGGCTTAAGCTACCCGAGTCGCTCACTAAGGATAGGCGTAGTCGCTCCGAGAAGCTAAGGGACTACCCAGTCGTTATGTACGTCGAGGTTAAGGCCGGGTCGCCGCGAGTCGATGTTAGGGTCGAGCTGAACAACTCGGTTAAGGACCATAGGCTTAGGATCTGCTTTCCAACGGGCATTAACACCGATCTAGTGAGGTGCCAGGAGCAGTTCGACGTAGCGATATTCCCGATAAGGCCGGATACCAGCGACTACAGTACTAAGGATAGGAGCCCGCTGGAGGGGATCATACCGCCCCAGTGGGACACTAGGCCCGCTGACGGCAACGTGCACCACGGCTTCGTGGATGTCTACCGGGGCGGCGTAGGTCTCGCCGTGATAAGCAGGGACGTCTACGAGTACTGGATCGAGGAGCCGGATAACGCGATAGCTCTAACCCTAGTTAGGGGCGTCGGCTGGCTAGGCGTTGAGATGCCTATCAGGGCTGGGAGGGCTGGGTGGGGCATAAGGACTCCGCTAGCCCAGTGCCTAGGTAGGCACTCCTTCGAGCTCTCCGTAGTGCCGCATAAGGGCGACTGGTTCGACGCCCGCCTACACGTAGAGGCTAGGAACAGGAGGCTAGACCTCCTAGTCGCCCTAACCGATCCGCACCCCGGCAAGCTCCCCAGCGAGAAGAGCTTCCTAGAGCTAGCCTCCAACCCAGAGGGAGCCCTCGAGGTCGTCGCTGTGAAGAGAGGCGAGGACGGCAGGTCGATATGCGTTAGGGTCTGCAACTACATAGAGGAGGACGCCGAGGGCGAGCTTAGGACGCCGCTAAAGGTCGTCAAGGCCTACCTCTGCGACATGGCCGAGAACCCAGTCGAGGAGCTAGAGGTGTCCAGCGGCGCGGTGCGCTTCACCGTTAAGGGCAAGGGCATCGCCACCATAAAGCTGGAGGTCGCTAGGGAGAAGCTCCTAGCTGAGAAGGTAGCCGCTAGGGTCGTGCCGCAGCGCATACCGATACCCGCCGAGGACGAGGAGTGGCTAAGGACCGAGCTACCGCCCGTCATAACCGAGGAGGAGCTCAGGGAGGATGAGGCTGAGGCCGAGAAGTATAGGAGGCTGCTGGAGGAGGCTAAGAGGGAGTTCGAGGAGGCTGGAGGGGAGGAGCTGTACAGGTCGCCTAAAATGGAGGACAGGAGGAGGTACTGGGAGCTTAGGCTCAAGGTGATAAGGGCGATCGAGAAGATGAAGGACGCCCAGTACTCGGCGCTCTTCGACAGGGAGAGGCTTATGGAGCTGCGCGGAGCTAGCGAGGAGGAGCTCAGGAAGATAAGGGAGGAGATAGACGAGTTCTTTAAGGGGTTAATGGACCCGAGGGCCGAGAGCCAGGTGGCGATACACTCGATAAACGACTATAAGCTGCTTGCCGAGGGCTGCTAGCGAACATGTGTAGGCTCTTAGCCCTTTGGAGGATTGACGCGAAGCTCTTAAGCGAGCTCGTAGGCGCGCTTGAGTCCGCGTCTAGGAGGGACTTCATAGCCGAGAAGCTGAGGCTTAGAGCTATTAGGCACGACGATGGGTGGGGGTACGCCCTAGCCTATAGGCGGGCTGGAGCGCTGACCATAGCCGTGTACAAGTCTAGGCGGCCAATGTGGGAGGATGAGGCGAGCTTCCCGTCAACCGGGCTCGTCTACGGCGTCGTGCACACCCGTAAGGCCTCGCATAAGATGCCGATCGGTGGCTTCACCGCCCACCCCTTCCCTATATCGCTGCCCGACGGCAGCGTAGCGTTCGTAGCCCAGAACGGCGGAATGAATAGGGAGGGCGCCCTGAAGCTGCTAGGCGTGGAGCTGGACGTGAGCAGGGTATCGGATACCCTTCTCTACTCCCTCCTCCTAGCTAAGCTCTACGGGGAGGAGTGTGGCGAGCCGCTCGAGAGGCTGTTCAGGGCGCTTAGGAGGCTTCACGAGAAGGCCTACGAGGAAGGGCTCATATCGCGCTGCGCTAACACGGCGGTCCTCCTCGTATCGCCGGGCGAAGCCGTATCGTTGGCCGTGGTGAGGGCTCAGTACTATGAGAAGTTAAACGAGTACTACGATCTCTACCGGTGCGAGCTGGGGGATGGCGTAGTCTACGCCTCGAGCACGGTAGCAAGGGTCCTAGCGAGGAGGGGCTACGATTTCTCGCGGCTTGAGGGTAACGAGGTCATAGTACATGCTGATGAAGGGGAGAGAAGGGCTAAGATCCCTTAATCCTCTAGGATTTTCTTCCACGTTGCTGGGAAGTAGTCGTCTATCCCGGCTAGCTTAACTCCGGCTAGGGCTGCGGCTTCTAGGGTTACTGCCCTTACATCCTCCCTAGAGAACTCGGCGAGGCTCCTGTGGCCGAGGGCTGCCGCTATCTGGGCGACCTCCCTAGTAGTGGCCCTTATGAAGTTAGCTATCAGCCTAGCGCCCTCGTCAACCCCTTCCCCTTAGCAAACCTCTTCCTAAGCTCGGGATCCTGGGTGCAGATCCCGGCTGGGCACTTCCCAACCGTGCACTGGCCGCAGAGTACGCAGCCGGCAGCTATCTGGATCGCCGAGGCCATGGCGACCGCGTGGGCGCCTAGGGCGAGCGCCTTAGCGACGTCTCCGCCGTTCCTTATCCCGCCCATCACCACCAGCTTTACGTCTCCGTATACCCCGGCGTCCTTCATCGCCTTAACGGCTGGCGCTATGACGGCTATCGTGGGCAGCCCAACGCTCTGGGTTACGTGGTCCGGGCTAGCGCCAGTCCCGCCAAGCTTCCCGTCTACGGCGACGTAGTCTACGTCGGCTTGGCACGCCATGTACACGTCCTTGTAGACCCTGCCAGGGCCTAGCTTGATGCCTATAGGCTTCTCGTAGTCCACGACGTCCCTTAGGATCCTCACCAGCGCCTTAAGGTCGTCCAGCGACTTCACGTCGAGGTGCCTCGCCGGGCTCAGGCAGTCGGTGCCCACGGGGATTCTGCGGGCCCTAGCTATCTCCTCGGTAACCTTCTCGCCCATGAGGTGTCCGCCCATTCCCGGCTTAGCCCCCTGTCCAATCTTGATCTCGATGGCGTCGCAGTGGAGCAGGTAGTCTACGCTAACGCCCCACCTTCCCGAGGCGAACTGGGCTATCAGGTACCCGTTAGGCTTCGTCAGCAAGTACTCCGTGTATTCCACCTCGCCGCCCCTAACCGTTACGACGGAGCCGCCCTCCCCCGTGTTGCTAGCTGTGCCGGCCATGTTAGCTGCCTTAGCGCACGCTAGCTTGAACTCCCTGCTCGTCTGGCCGTAGCTCATGGCAGCT